>CAZLZF010000029.1:0-7680 GCA_964563945.1 Candidatus Woesearchaeota archaeon | reverse complement strand
CTAAATACGGTCCAGAAGGGGAATTAAAAGGATGGATAAATGTTTCAATACAAAACGAAGATTCGGATGAATTATTTAAAGATAATAAAGGAAATTCTATAGATTTGATTGATATTTTACAACTGAACAAAGAAAAAAATAATTTAGCTTTTTCTTGCGATACAAAAAATTGTGTTACTAATTACGAGCAAAATGAGAGTTTTAGTGAAAAAACTTTTAATTTAGGCCTTGGAAAAGAAAAAACTTTTGGCATTTTGTTTAATGGAAAGGTAACTGGAGTTTCAGAGGTAGGATTTACTTTTGAGAGTAATGCTTCCGCATCTTGTTCAAATCAATTTGAAATTTTCTTTGGAAACTCTAGAGATACTTTCAAAAATTATAAAGCTACTTCCAATGCCTGCGAATTTTCTCGCTCATACGGTTGTTTTAATTCTTCATCTCAAACCGAAAATTTTGCATTAAATTCAAATGGTGCTTATTGCCAAAAAATAAAAATATCTCCAACTCCTGAATTGAATGTTGGTGCTTGGATGAAAAAAGAAAGCGGAAATTCAAATGTAACTTTTTTTCTAATTGAAAATGCCGGGGGGCCAGAACTTCCAGAATATACTTGTAAAGTTTCAAATTCCGAAATAAGTTCTCAAGGAAGTGAAAAATCTTGTGTAATACAAAAATTAATTCATTTTACAAAAGAATATTATTTATGTGTAAAGAAAGACTCGGATGATGGAAAAATTTTAATAAAATCTTCTTCTCAAGAAAATAAATGTGGATATTATTCTGGTTCTGGAACAACCCCTGTTTCTGCTTATCAATTTTTTATGGAAGGAGTTGAATATGCTTCACCTCAAGAGATAATTTTGGTAGGCGGGATAAAAACAAGTATCGCGGAAAAATTCAATGATTATCTTTCCGAAGTTTATCTTACAGGAGATTGTTCATCTGGATGTATTGTTCCAATAAAAATTTCTTCTAAAGTAGATCAAGAAATAAAAATAAAAAACCTAACCGTAGAGTATTCAAGAACAGAAGGAGTTCCAGAACCAATAACTTCTTTTTCGGATATAAAAGAAATTCCTCCAAAAGTTTCTACTTCTGGATTTGTTAATATTTATTTAGACGAAGCAGGTTTTATTGCTCCAAAAGAAGTTAAAAAACACAATATAACTTTTTATATTGGAAGTGAAGACTTTTTAAAAAAAGAAATTGAAATTCAAAGTATCCCTGTTATAAATTATGTTGTTCCACTTACTGCTTTTAGTGCATATCCTGCGGAATTTATCGTTTCTGCTAATTCTTCTAGCGGAACTATTTCTAGTTACACCTGGAAATTTAGTGACGATAATATAATTAAAACTACCCAAATAGGAAAAATAAAACACACATTTAACTCGACAGGAGAATATAGTTTAGAAATAACTGTGAAGGATTCTTTAGAGAGAATTGCAAAAAAAACTTTTCAAATAACTGTTCAGAAACCAGAAGAAGCCATTGCATTCAGATATAATAAATTAAAATCTAACTTAATAAAAGTAGAACAAGATATTAATCAATATCCTGCTTTTGTAAAAAAACAAATCTCTGAAACACTTCGACTTGAAGAAAAATCTGAAAAATTGAATTATTACCTTAGACAAAATTCTTCTGCAGACACCCTTGAAAAAAAGAATGCAGTTTTAGAAGGTCTATTAAATTTAACAATTCCAGAAGGAATAACTACAACGACAAAAGCAAATACTTCTTTCTTTCCCAAGATAGAAAAAATAAATTTAGAAATACTAAAAGAAATTGGTCAATCGCAGTACAATGCTTCTAGAAGCGAGGAATACCGAGAACAAATACTTCTTTGGCAATATGAAAACGTAGATATTCATGTAGAATACACCGGAATAAGCGAAATAAACGAAGGAGAACAAAAATATTTGCTAGGATATTATTTCGTCTCGCCCTCAAAAAAAGAAACCTCTCTTGACCCGTATGTCATTGTAAAAAAAATGGAAGGGTTTAAACAAGACCCTCTAGCAAGTTTCAGTTTAATTGAAAAAACAGGATATTATTATTTTTCATTAATAAACGCTAAAAAAGATTTTTATTTTATAGCTACTGAAGGGGTAGATTTCCTTGATTTGCCCCTTTTTGTGTCCCCAAGTTTTAGATATATTGAATTGTCTGAAGATATTCCTACGCCAGATGGAGACGGCCCTTTTTATGGTAAAATAAAATGGGGATGGCTAACTTTAGTTATTATCCTTATTTTGATAATTGCTTTTGGAATATATTTATTCTTACAAAGCTGGTATAAATACAAATACGAAACATATTTGTTTAAAGGAAGAAATAATATGTATAATTTGATAACTTTTATAGAAGCCCAAAAAAAATTAAATGTTTCAGATTCAGATATAATAAAAAAATTAAAAAGTAGTGGGTGGAACTCCGAACAAGTTAATTATGTTATCAATAAATATTTGGGAAAAAGGACCGGAATGGTAGAAATTCCAATAAAAAATCCTTTTGATGCAATACAAGAAAACCAAAAAAATGAAAATCCTCTTATGAAAAAACCTTTTGGTCCGCCCCAAGTAAATAATAAAAGACAATTCATGCCCCAAAAAAGGGACATAAATAAACAAGATAAGAAATAAAATACAAAATTTAATAAAGGTAAATTTCAAACTATACATATGGCAAACGGAATAAAAAAATTCTTTGGAAATCTCTTTGGGAGATTCTTTAAAAAGAAAGAGGATATAAAACTGGGATTTTACGGCCCACCAAATGCAGGAAAAACCAGTTTAGCAAATAGAATTTGTAAAGACTTTACCGGTGAAGAGATGGGTTCTGTAAGTAAAATACCTCATGAAACAAGGAATATCCAATTTAAAGAAAAAGTAGAAATAGAATACAAGGGCAAAAAAATGACTTTTAAAATGGTTGACACTCCCGGAATCGCTACAAAAATTGATTACGAGGATTTTTTAAAATATAAAGTCGGGAAAAAAGAAGCAAAAGAAAGAGCAAAAGAGGCAACACAAGGAATAATTGAAAGTATAAAATGGTTAGAAGATATGGATATGGTTGTCGTGGTTTTGGATTCTTGTGAGAACCCCTATAATCAGGTAAATATAACTATTTTAGGAAATCTTGCAGCGAGAAAAATTCCAGTTTTAATCGTAGCAAATAAAATTGATATGAAAAAATCAGACATAAAAAAAATAGAATCTGCTTTCCCAGAATATCCCACGATTGGGCTTAGTGCAAAATACGGAGAAAATTTGGAAAGATTTTATGAAGCAGTGTTTGAACTTTCAAAAAAGGTGAAATAAAATGGCTAAAAAAGGCAGCACAAAAAAAATAGAAGGATTCGCGATACAGTTTTTACCTTATCAAGAGATAAGAAATCTAAATAGCGATGAAAGAATAAAAAAAATTCTTGGAATAGTTTTAGGAAACAATATTATAATTATTCAAGGAAGATTAAAAGCGTTAGAAGAAACTAGATTAATCGGCGACACGATGGCAATGATTGGACACATTCCAAATTTTAAAGGAATAGAACTTGCAGTAATCGAAGAAGAAAAGGAAAGAAGTGTTTTAGATTCATTTAAAAAAAGAATTGTTAGGTTTTTGGAAAAAGGAGATTTGGGAGCAATAACAATTGTCGGACCGGCTTCAATTGTAAAAGAAATAAAGAAAGATCCAAAAAAAATTGAACTTTTGCTGAATAAGTAAGCGTTAGCTAAAAGGCCATACATATTTCACGGAAAAGAGGATGAAAGATAAAAAATTATTTAAAATTTTTAAAAAGAAGTAAAAAAGATTACTGGGTTCCGCCCAATTTAAGTTACATTATTTTTTCAATTTAATATAAAAATCTCCAATTTATTTTGCCCTTCTTTTTTGTTTTCCATATCAAACAAGACTAAACAATTTCTTCAGTCCCCTTTCTTTCCTTTATAATCTACCCTCTAAAAGCCCGTTAAATATAAAAAGAATCGTCCTTTTGGATTGTTATGCCACACCAGTGTACCAAATGTTCGAGAATTATTCCTGCGGGAAGTAAAGAGATTCTTTCTGGCTGTGCAAAGTGCGGTTCACATTTCTTTTTTTACATTCGTGACGATCAGATTGAGAAAATGAAGGAAACATCTATTGAAATTCCGCAAGAAGATTTAACAAAAATAGAAAAGGATATTCGAGAACTTGCAGGAATTGTCGAGCCGAATTCCCCGGTTATTTTAGATTTGGAATCAGTAAGGGTCCTTGGAAGCGGAAAATATGAAATTGACGTTGTAAATCTTTTTAATAATAAAAAACCGATAATTTATAAGATGGACGAAGGAAAATATGTGATTGATTTATCAAATATCTCTTTAAAAAGAAAGGACGAATAATTTCATTACCCTTAAAAACCCAGACTTCCTTTATTTTTTATGGAATATTTATTTATTTTAGGAAGGAATGTAGAACTGTCAAAAAAAGAAGTTTTTTCTTATTTGGAAAGGAAAGAAATAAGCATTAAAAAATACTCTATAAAAGAAAATGGACTTTTAATTGAAACAGATAAAGAACTTAAAGAAAACGCAATTGATGAATTGGGGGGAGTTCTTTTTATTGGAAAAGTTTCAATTAAAGGAAAATTGGAAAAAGGATTAGAGAAAATTGAAGTTTATTCTGGAATAAAAAATAATATTACCTATGCTTTATGGAATTTCTCTTCAGAAAAGAAGCACGAAAAATTTTTAGATTCGTTAAAAAAAAGATTCAAAGAGGAAAAATTGAGAGCTTCTGAAAAAACGCTTTCTGGAAAAATAAAATTGCAAGAGGGAGAATTTGCAAGTAAAATTGGTTCAAAATTGATTGATAAAAAATATTTTTTATTTGAAGACGAAAATGAAGAAAATTATTTTGGAGAAATAATTCAAGAATGTGATTACGAAAAAATTGAAAAAAGAGATATGAATAAGCCAGTAAGAAGAGAAGAATTAGCAATTTCTCCAAGAATAGCAAAAATAATGATAAACCTGTCTGGAGTTAAAAAAGGTCCCTTGGTTGATGCTTTTTGTGGTATTGGAACAATTTTATATGAATCTCTATTGCAAGAAATACCCATTATTGGGGTGGATAAAGACGGAAAAGCAATAGTTGGAGCAAAAAAAAATCTTGCTTGGGGAAGGTTTGAACAAAAAAAATATCAACTGATTACAAATGACTCAAGAAAGGTTAGAATCTCAAAAGCAGAAGTTTTAGTGAGTGAGCCGGATTTTGGAAAAACTCTAAAGAGAGTTCCAACAGATGAAATGATAAAAAAACAAATGATGGATTTTGAAGAAATCATAATAAGAGTAATAAATAATTTAAAAAATTCTATTTATGGAAAAATTGTTTTTAGTGCTCCTTTAATTTTAACAAAAAAGAAAGGAAGAAGAAAGGGCTGTGAAATAGAAAAAATATTAAACGAAACGGGCTTAAAAGTTTTGGAAGGATTTCCAATAAAAGAATATCGTGAAGGACAAATTGTTGGAAGAGAAATTTTTGTTTTAGAAAAATAATTATTTTCTTTTAGAAATAAAAAAAAGCAAAACCAACAACATTGTTAAAAGAATTCCCGAAAAAGATAGCAAAAAGGAGGGATTTGAAGAAGAATCTTCTAATATAGACATCCCTGTTGAAGACAACAAATTATTATTTTTATTTGATTTTAAAATTGTCGCATTTATCCATATTCCAACACCCTCGTTTGAGTTTTCTTCACGAGCCAAAAATACTCCGTGATAAACTCCCGGAGAGTTCCCAGAAAAACAAACTTCAACTTTTTCTTTATCGAATACAAAAATTTCTTTAGGATAATCTAAATACAAATTCAAAGACGCCTTAGGAAATATATGTAAAAGTATGTCTTTTGTATTTAGATTCTTTTTTGCCCATTTGTCATTTAAAACAATGTTTCCATAAGAAAGAATAGTAACATTTTCACAAGAAAATTCTCCCTCGTGGACTAAAAAGTTTATCTGTTGAGGATAAACTGCAATTCCAGAAATATTTTTGATTCCTATAAAAAAAATCAAACAAAAAATAAATAAAATTTTTTTCATCTTTTAAGCAGGGGTTGCCCAAAAAATAACTTCTGCCTGATGATCTTCAAGAGTTCCTTCTATTGCTCCAGGATATTCAGTTAAATCCAAATACATGTATAACTTTTGTGTTCTTGAACCGCTTGTAGAACTAGGCTTGTCTATAGAAATACTAAAATTTCCTATTTTCTTTTTTGGATCTGCCAAAACTCTTTGAAAAGAAAGATAATCAAATATTCCTCCAGAATAATCATCACTCAATTCCGGAGTTACTAAGATATTTACCGTTCCAATATTTGTAACGTTAATGTCTCGTCTATCAGAAATACTTCCTCTACTTAATTCGCCAAAATCAACTGATTCCGTAACCTGAATTCCGATAACATCTCCAAAGATATCTGCACTAACAATCATCGTATCCGAAGAGTCTGCACTAACTGCTCCAAGAAGAGCAATTCCTAAAACCATCAGTAAGTACAATTTTTTCATTTTCCCACCTCCTTTTAGCTATTTTAAAACCAAGTTAAACTCGGCAATGTTTTTAAGAATAATTTTTTATTAAATTTAATTGCAAGATTCGTGATAAAAAATAAAAATTTTTGTTAAAAATATGAATTTTGTTGCTAAGAATAATTTTTCCATAAAACTAGTTCTCCCATTGAATCTCTTAAAAATAAAGTATCTCCCGAGTCTGTCCATACGGTATCTTCTCTTTTCCAGATTATTTCTTTTGAAGAAGAATTTTTATTTGAGACCAATATAAAAATTTCCTCGTTTCCTGAAATAAAAAAATCACTAAAGAAAAACATTTTTCTTCCTTCATCTTTAATTGACCATTTTGAAAGATTGCAGGAAAAAAGACAATTATTTTTTAGTATTACTTTTTCTTTTATAGAATCGATTGATTTTATTTCTATACAATTTTTACAAATATCCTTAGAGGATTCGCAAATTCCTTTATTCTTTTTTATGCATATTTCCCAAGATTGAAAGAATTTTTTGTAATAAGAATCTTTTTCTGTCGGAAAATAAGGATTTGCGAAACCGTTTTCGATTATTTTAGAATTTATACACTCATTTTCTAAATAGACATATGCTAAAACTCTTCCATACTTGTCGTATTTTTCTTTTGAAAAAACAAGAGTGACCGAACGATTTTCTATTCTTTTAGAAAGATACTCTTTTGCTTCAAGATAGAATTTTTCTCCTTTTTCGGGCGTGTTTATTCCCAATAAACGAGTAGTATTTTGGCACGCTACAATTGTATCTCCATCAATTACTCTCTCTACAAAACAAACTTTTTCTTTTATTAAAAAATCCTCGGTGGAAAAAAATAGTTTTAATTTTTCATCAAAGTAATAATAATTTATTATAAAAAAAGAAATGATTAATATTAAAAGAATTTTTATTTCTTTTTTGTAAGATTTTTTAATTTCTGCATTTAGTAATTGTTCCATTTAAATCAGTAGAGATATAAAAATATAAGAGATTTTTTATTTTTTATTTGAAAAATGGGATAAAAACAAAAAGAAGGATATTCTAGTTTAAGCTTTTTTAATGGCTATTTTATTTAGAATTCTATGTGGGTGTGCCTACGTTACTCAAC
>CAZLZF010000028.1:0-7692 GCA_964563945.1 Candidatus Woesearchaeota archaeon | reverse complement strand
ACAAAAAATCCTCCTCCTCCCAAAGAAAGAATAAAAAATGGAAGGATTGTTGTAACCATCTCGGAACCAATATCATTAAACATGCTAGAGAATCCTAATTTGATTACATTTTTTGTATCCTCTTTTTTCATATCCAAGAATGACTTTAATATATTATAAACTTAGCTAATAACAAAACTCGCTAAATTTATAAATTGAAAAAACATTTGGTTTTATGGGATTTTTTAAAATAAAAAGAAAAAGTGATGTTTTGGATTTAAGTAAGGGATATTCTAAGCCGATTCAAAAAACTTCCATAGAAAAAGAAGAAATAGATTTAACCAAAAAAGAAGAGGGTTCTTCTGTAGTTGCATTTCCTTTTTTTGGATCTTCAAATTTTAATTCGGAACAAAACACTTCTGAAACATTAGAGAGTTCGGAAGAAAAAAGAAAAAAACTTGCAAAAAGATTGGTTGATATGACAAATAAATTGGAAGACTTAGATAACAAACTTTATCATCTGCAACAAAGAGTAGAAGTGTTAGAAAAAAAAGAAGGACTAACTGGATTTGAAAAATCTAATGAATTTTCATTCTAATTAAATTTAAAAATGTCTAGAAGTATTGATTAATATGGAAAATTTTAATGAAAAAGCCAAAGGATATGCATTAAAAAATGCAATTTCTCATGAAGGTAAGGCGAATCAAGGAGCAATAGTTTCTGGTCTTTTTGCAGAGGGATTAAAAAAAGAAGAGCTAAAATTATTTTTAAAAGAGATTTCTGAGATTTTAAAAGAAGTAAACTCTATGAATTTAGAAGAACAGGAAAGAGCATATGAAAAATTAAAAGAAAATCTTTCTGAAAGGGAAACAAGAGTCGGACTTCCAGAAATACCAAATTCCCAAACTGGCGTCGTAATGCGTTTTGCTCCCGCTCCTTCAGGCCCTTTGCATTTAGGACATGTTATTGGAACTTTAATTAGTTCGTTGTTTGTAAAAAAATATGGGGGAAAATTTTATGTTAGAATAGAAGATACAAATCCTGAAAAAATTGATAAGGAAGCATATAAAGGAATAAAAGAAATTTGCGATTGGCTTTTTGAAAATGTTCACGAATATATTATACAATCAGATAGAATGGAAATTTATTACAGATACGCAGAAAAATTAATTGAATTAAATTCAGCATATGTTTGCACTTGTTCTCAAGAAGAATTCAAAAAATATTCTGAAAATAAAAAAGATTGTCCTTGCAGAAATTTAAAATTAGAAGAAACAAAAAAAAGATGGGTAAAAATGCTTGACAAAAAAGGGTTTAAGGAGGGGGAAGCAGTTTTAAGATTTAAGTCAGGAATGCAAAACCCGAATCCGGCAATGAGAGATTTTCCTCTTGCAAGAATAAATACTCATGAACATCCTAGACAAAAAGATAAATATCGTGTTTGGCCTTTAATGAATTTAGCGGTTCCAACAGATGACATAGAATTAGGAATGACGCACATTGTCAGAGGAAAAGATCATATGGATAATGCAAAAAAACAAGCAATGATTTACAAAGTTTTAGGAAAAGAAGACAAAATTCCTTGGACTTTTTTTATGGGAAGAATTAAATTTACCGACATAGACTTATCAAAAAGAAAAATAAAAGCAGCGATTGATGCGGGAGAATTTGAAGGATGGGAAGATGCTCGTTTACCCACTCTTGCTTCATTAAAAAAAAGAGGATATAAGCCAGAAGCATTTTGGAAACTTGCTGAACACCGTGGACTTTCGGATGTTGATAAAGTAATGGAGAGTAAAGATATTTTTAAAATTCTCGATGAATTTAATAAGTCTGAATAAGATCATCAAAAATTATATAAAGAAGAAGCCCCTTCTTAAAATAAGGAGGTGAAATAATGGCAAAACAAAAATTTAACCTTTTGAATTTTGTTGTTTGGTTTACAGGAGTAGTTGTATCTCTTGTTGTTGGAAACGCAATGATTCAGAAGTTCTTGTTAATACCGTCTTGGCTTGGAGGAACAACCGTTGCTGGAATTGTTATATCTCAAGTTATTGGATGGATAGTGGTAATAACAACGCTTTTAGGAGTAGTATTAGCAATTTTAGAAAGAAAATAAATCTTTTAAAAAAAGATTTAAAGATAGTTTATTTTTTATTTTTATGAAAACAGAAAAAAAGAAAATTAAAAAAGGAATTTTTTTAGCCCCTCTTGAAGAAGTAAATGATATTTGCTTTAGAATTTTATGTAAAAAAGCAGGAGCAAAAATTACTTGGACTCAACTAACAAGCCCTCTCTCTCCAAAAGAACAAATATTAGACGACAAACCAATTTTACAAATATTTGGAAAAGAAACAAACGGAATTGAAAAGTTTATGAAAAAATACGATTCAAAGGTTTCTGGTTGGGATTTTAATTTAGGATGCCCTGCAAAAAACGCAAAAAAATTTGGATATGGAGCATATTTAGAAAACATATCGATTATTGAAAGAATTTTAAAAAAAATGAGGAAAAACACAAAAAAGGATTTATTTGTAAAAATAAGGAAATCAAAAAATTCTTTTAAGATTTTAGAAATTGCTAATAAATATTGTGATGCAATAACTATTCATCCTAGAACAATTTCTCAAGGGTATTCTGGAGAACCCGACGTAGATTTTGCAATTAAATTAAAAAAAGAATCAAAAATACCTGTAATTTATTCAGGAGATGTTGATGGAAAAAATTATGCTAAACTATTAGAAATTTTTGATGGAATTATGATTGGGAGAAAAGCAATTGGAAATCCAAATATTTTTTCAAAAATCAAAAAATCAAAAAAAGAATTTTATTTTAAAGATTATTTAAAATTAGAAAAAAAATATCCGATGTCATTTAAGCAAATTAAATTTCAAGCAATGAACTTTACAAAAGGAATGAAAAATTCAAGAAAATTAAGAAATGAGATTGTTTTTTCTAAAACAAGAGAAGAACTCTTTAAAAAAATTGGAATTAAATGTAAAGAAAAATAAAACAATTTTTAAAGATGGAAAACATAATAATTTAGAAAAAGATGGCAGAACCAAAACAAATACTTGCGGCGATAAATCCAAAATTATATAATAAAGAACCAGAAAATTTAGAAGAAGAAGAAAAATTGAAAAAAATAAAAGAATTAATTTCTGAAGGTAAATTTGTAGAAGCGACAAAATTTGTTTCTCCTCAAGCACTTAAATTTTCTGGAGATTTTAATGGGGGGTACACATTAGATTTGGAAGGTTTCTCTTTAGATAAAAGAGGAGTTGAAGCTTCTTACAAATTAACTTATGAAACTTATGCCGAATCTTTAGAACCAATTTATTATTATCTTTTAGATTTTATGGGGGATTTGGGTTTACGTCCAAAAAAAATTATAGACAATTTTACATCTGCTCCGGGCTCTTCGCATTTTTCAGAAATGGGCCAAAAAAAGACAATCATGCAACAGCAAGCAACAACTTTGCTTGGAAACATTAACACCGTTATTAGGAGTATATTAAATTTAGTTTACGATTTAAAAGAATTTAAAGTCCGTCTGGAAAGTTACAATCATCTAAAAGATAAAAACAAAAAAGAAGCGGCATTACTTTCTTTAAAACAAATTTGGATGGATAAAGTTGATGTTACAAGGGGAAACACATCGATAAAAGGGCTTGCAACCTCGCAAGCAGGATTTATGACTTTAATCGACGCTTTTTTAGCAATAAAAACACAAAAAGACGTAGAAAGAATAGACTTAAATGAAAGAGTAAAAAGAGTATTAAAAGAAAGATTGGCCGATTTTGAAATTTGGGTCGTTGAATCGGAAAGAGAGCTTCAAAAAAGATATGAGATTGAAAAAACATATCTGAAAAGCCAGGTTAATAGTTTACAACTTTACACTCGTTGGGTTAAGCCATATTTAAGTTACGCGAATGAACTAGAACAAGGAGATAAAAAGAACCCTGGACTTGTTAAGGCGTTTAATAGAACTATTTTACAGCTTTCTCTTTTTGGAACACGAAAAGTCGATCCAATCGATGCTGCAAAAAGCGGAATACTCCCTAATTTTTTTACGAACCCTAAATTAATTGACCGATTGAAAAAAAAGGGAGAATTAAGAGATTACAATATTGCAGTATTGGTAGAGTTCACATTTCGGGCAGTTCCACAAACAGGAGCATTTATTGGAAGGGCAGATATAGAATTTAGTGCATATGTATTGAACAATGAAGAGTTGGAAGCATTTAATAAAACAATGGAAAAAGACGATTTGGATTCTGGAATTTCTTTAGTTCAGGGAGTCACCGATGAAAGTTTGGGACAACTAAAACAAGATATTGACTATTTCATAAACGACGAGGACAAAAAAGAAGAAAAATCAAAAGACAAATCAGATAACGACGATGTTAACCCCTTTTTAGCAATTTTTGGATATTACAATAAAAAAGAAGAAAAATCAGAAAAAAAACAAGAAAAAAAAGAAATTAAAAAAATAAAAGGTGACAGTTATTATGAAGAATATGTTAGAGAACTTGCCGCATCAGAGGCTGTTGGGACAATGTTTACGCTATTTGATATTTATAAAAAGTCTCACGGAATGGGAAGCTATGCTTAAATTACAAATTTAATCCTCAATAAACTCTTTTTTATTTTAATTTTTTAATTAAATAAAATTAGCCACAAGCTTTAAAAACTATTTCCTTGTAAAAGATTACATGGTAAAAGCGAAAGTAATTCAATTTAGACGAGGCAGAAAGACTATCACAGAAAGACATTATTTAATTGAAATAGAAGAAGTAGATAACAAAGAAAAAACTTTAAAATTCATTGGAAAGGAAGTTTCTTGGAAGACTCCTTCTGGAAAAGAAATAAACGGAGTTATTGCTGCTCCTCACGGAAATAAAGGTGTCGTTCGTGCTATCTTTGAACGAGGACTTCCAGGACAAGCAGTTTCTACAGAAGTAATAATCAAATAAAATGGCATCATTAAGAAAAGCAAGTTGTTATAGTAAGATGAAAGTTGTTCCATATACTCGTTGGAGTAAAAGAAAACAAAAAGGTTTTATAAAAATGGTTCCTGCACAAAAAATTGTTAAATTTGCAATGGGTAAGGGAGGAGAATATAACTCAGGAAAATTACCTTTAATTTTAACTGTTGTTAATGCAGAAAAAGTCCAAGTTCAAATAAGGCATAATGCTCTTGAAGCTTGTAGGCAGGTTCTAAATAAGAAATTAAACGAAGCACTAAATGGGCAATATTTTTTAAAAGTAGTTCCTTTCCCACACCATATTCAAAGAGAAAATAGAATGTTGACTGGTGCGGGTGCAGATAGACTTTCTTCGGGAATGCAGCTTTCTTTTGGAAAAGCAATTGCTAAAGCCGCTTTATTAAAAAAAGAAGCTCCGCTTTTTATCATCGCTGTTTCAACAGATAAGGGTGTTCGTGTAGCACGTAGTGCATTAAAAGAAATAAAATCAAAATTACCATTAAAAATCCGAGTTGATTTCAAAGATTTAACAAAAGAAAAAGTTAAAGAGAATAAAACAGCGAAAGAAAATAAAACTGTTAAAACTTTAAAAAAAGAATAATTTCATTATTTTTATTTTGTAAAAGTGTTCCTACTTATCAATAACAACAAAACGAAAGGTTTAAATAGTTCTAATCTATGTATAAAGTATGACAGAAAAAAAATTCGACATAAAAAATCCAAACGAGATTTATTACAAACCTCTTGGAGAAGAAGCGTATAGCGATAAAGGATTTGTTGAAGGATACTCTAAATTAGGTGGCCTTGAACAAGCACTAAAAGAAGTAAAACAAGATCCTCAAAGCCCCGGCGCTTACAAATATGCTGGAGGAATTCTTTTTAACAATGAAAATCATTACTACCAAACAAATACCTCACCAAGACCTGCACTTGAAGAAGCTTCTTCTGAAGGAAGAAAAGGAATAGAAAAATACTTCTCAAAAAATGAAACAGAAATATTGGAAAATTTTGGAAAGGAAGAATACAAGCATTTGGTAACCGCCGTACCACTTTCAAAGATAAAAGAAGAAGGAGAGCATAAAACAATTGTAGATGCAATAAACGAGTTTAAATTGGTTCAAGAAAGTGCAGAAGATCCTTCAAAAATAAATTCCTATCTTTCTGAAAAAATAAAAAAAGCTCCAAAATATGTTCAAAATGAATTTGCAAGATACTCTTCAAATGAGGCTTTTCTTAAGCAAATTTTTAGTAACTATGCTGCTTATGCAAGCCACAATGCTAAAGAAGTTCTTGAAAAAGGAGACTGCGAAGGAGTGTTCAAGAAAAGCTTAAAAGAAGCAAAGAAAAAAGGAAAATATTATGATGAAATGGCAAAGGTTTTATACCAAAAACTTGCTCCGAAAAAAGAATAATTAAATAATACTTTCTTTAACAATTCTTACCATTTCAGATAAGAAATCTTCTGCTTTTTGTTGAAGGTCATCTAAAACAACACCTTTTAGGTCGCTTACTTCGTTATGTTCGATTCTTTTGTATAAAGTAAGCACTTCTCTAAATGCATCCAAATGTTTTTGCTTTATTCTTCCCTTGTCTACAAAATATGTCTTTAAATCCATTGAAATATATTCGGGAGAAGCAGGCAAAACACCTACGGAAATGAGTGCCGCGTGAGCAGAATCAATCATTGACCAATAAATTCCTTCTACTGCTCCGACTTCAGCCATTTTACTTCGTGCAATATGTCTTGGGGCTCTTTCTAAACAGCTGTAAATTGCTTCAGGAGTTCCACGAATTTTTCCTTGGAGAAGTAAAGATTTTAATGGAGAAAAAAATCCTCCAAGGTCTAAAATCGGTTCGCCATATCTAAGAATATTAATCACCGTCGGATCTCCTCTTAAAACATCTTCCCACCAGGTAGTAAGTTTTACCGTATTAATGTGCAATTCTTTTTTATATGGATTTGCTTTGACTACTTTTCCGAGTTCTTCTCTATACCATGCTGTCAATTCCAAATCCCATTTTACAGAAACATCGTCGATAACTATTATTATATCTATATCCGACCCGGCTACCGCGGTTTTTTTTGCCGAAGAACCAAAAAGAGCAATCGACTTTATCGGTGTTCCAACAATTTTATAAAACTTCGTCGCAAAATCAATTGCAATATCTTGATCTTTTACCAAACTTAAAGTGTTCACTATTTTTTTGGTTGACAATTTTCTTTTACTCGTTGCCTTCTTTTTTACAACTTTTTTTTTCATTTTCCTCTTTTATATGTTCTGATATATACTTTTAAATTTATAAATGTTTATTCCATCGGGTTTCCACTCATTCTACTTCCTCCTCCGGAAGCGCTGCCTCCAAACTCTTTTGGAAGGGTGGAAAAACCTGCACCGAAAATATTGTAGTTGTTTTGTGGGAGCATTTGACCGTAACCGCCAAAATATCCTTGTTTTAAACCGTAAGAAGTATTCCAATACATATTTGAGCCGGAAGAATACATCGGCGCTCCAAGACCTTCTAAGCTGTACATATAAGGAGATTCCTTAAACTGATTTATGAATCCTCCGGCCTCGACAATTTTTGTTCCCGAAAAACCTTGCTTTTCTAATTCGGCCAATATCTCTTTATTTGGAACATTTCCCATTCCGGGGGGAAGATGACTATCTGAATAACCAAAATTATCGGCAAGATGAACATGCTTTACATTTTTTGCAATTTCTTT
>CAZLZF010000027.1:3770-7832 GCA_964563945.1 Candidatus Woesearchaeota archaeon | reverse complement strand
GAAAAGAGTAAGAAATAAATTTTTATTTTTTTAAATTTTTAATATAACTTCCTGTTTTTAATATAAAATAATTTTTTATTGTTTGACTTCTTGTTGCTCGTTTGGAAAATAGTTTCTGAATCTACTACAAGTTTCAAAATTTGGAATTAATTGATATGCTCCATTCTTTTCCCAGTCGTCGTAATCTTCTGTTCTTCTTATTGACCAAAAATATTCTTTTGGGATATCTTCTTTTCTAACTAAATTTAATTTTTTTCCTCCATAAATTAATGGAAGTTTTTCTATTGAAGATAACATTTGTTCTAAATTTGCTCCAGCAATAAATTTATTTTCACTAACTTGTAAATAAAATAACTCTCTTTTCATATTAGGGAAAAAATTAATTAATTTATAAATATTTATATGATTGAAATTTAATTTACTTTTTTTATCTTTTTACCGCTCACTTCAATGTAATCTGGTTTTCCTAGGAAGATATAGTTTTCATAGCTTATTGTCATGGTAATTTTTTCATCCGACGAAGAATAATTTATACGGCTAATTTTAAAATTCCCGTATTCTCTTATAATTTTTCCTTCTCTATCTGCAATAGAAATACCTTCCTTTAAATCTTCGGGGATATAATAATCTTTAAATTTTCCTTTTATCGGTCTCATTTTTCTATCAAGTAATGTTACAACTAAGCTTTCTAATTTTAGTAATTTTTTGCTTCCCATTTTAACACTTAAAATTTTAATTTTATAAATATTTAGATGTAAAAGAGAATCCATAGATTTTAAAATATTCTTAGATATATTCTTTTATGAAATTCGAAGAAAGGTTTGAGAAAAAATTTAAAGAGACAATTGAAAAAAATAATCTTTTTAGTAAAAAGGATAAAATTCTTCTTGCAATTTCTGGGGGAAAAGATTCTTTAGTTAATGCGTATTTATTAAAAAAATTTGGTTATAATTTTGATGCTATTCATATTGATTTAAAAATTGGAAAATATAGTGAAAAATGTAGAGAAGCTTGTGAAAAAATTTGTGAAGAAAATAATATTCCTCTTTTTGTTTACGATTTAAAAGAAGAGATGGGTTCTTCAATGTGTTATGTTCGCTCGGCCGTGCAATCAAATTTTAATGGAATAAGTAATTGTTCTGTTTGTGGGGTTATAAAAAAGTGGATTTTGAATAGAGAATCTCGAAAATTAAAAGCTAAGGCAATTGTAACTGGACACAATATTGACGACGAGGCGCAAACTTTTTTGATGAATATTTTGAAGGGAAGCCCAGAACTTTCTTCTAACACCGGTCCAAAATCAAAAAACATTTCAAATAAAAAATTTATTCCCCGAGTTAAACCATTATATTATCATCAAGAAGAAGATATTTTAAAATACTCTAAATTAAAAAAACTTCCGACAATTTATGAAAAATGTCCGTGTTCGGGAAATTCTTATAGAGTACAAATTAGAAATTTTATAGAAAAAAGATTTGAAAAAGAAAAAAAGAATTTAATAAAAAGCTTTGAAAAAATATCCAAAGATATTCCAAAAAAAGAAAATTCTTCTATAAAGTATTGTGAAAATTGTGGAGAACCTTCAAGAAAAAATATTTGTAAAAGATGTGAACTTGTTGGTTCTACATTTAAATAAAAAAATAAAAGGGAAAACTTTTTTTAAAAAAAGTTTTCCTTTAAATTAAAAAATTAAATTATTTCATTTCATAACGTGCTGTTATCGATGCGTAAATTTCTTGTTCATTCGGTTGTATCTCTAAAGAGATTTCTTCTTTAGTAAAACTTCCTGAAGCCATATCCATAGAATTTCTCCATGGAGAGTAAGAATATTCAGAAGTTGTCGTAGAAATTAATTTTCCTACTTTTTTTCCAAATCCTTGAGCAACTGCTTCTGCTTTTGATTTAGCATCTTGTGCTGCAAGTTTCATCGCTTCTGCTTTGTATTTATTTTGCGACTCACTAGTCAATTTATATTCCATATAGCTAACTCTTGCACCCGCGTCAATTCCTTGGCTAATTGCATCTCCCGCTTTTTTAGAATCGTTTAAAATTATTTCTAAAACAATCGATTGAGAGGAAATGTATCCATTTTTAACACTTTTTGAACCGGTCCATTCGTAATTTTCATACAAATTATAATTTGTTGTTTTCAATTCTTCTTCCTTAAATCCTAAATTTATCATTTTTATTTTAAAATCTTCATAAATTTGAGTAGATTTATCTTTTGCTTCTTGGATTGTTTGCCCTTTTCCTTCTATATTGAAGTTAATCGAAACTAAATCCGGAACTACTTTTATGCTTGAAGTTCCTGAAACGGTTAAAACATTTTCTGTTCCCCCGATTCTATCTAACACCATATTTAATCCAAAAAGAATTGTTGCAACCAAAATTATTGTTATAACAATTGATTTGTCTAATTTAAATCCCATATTTTTCACCTCCTTTCATCTCTATTCCTTTGTAGGAGTTTTCAAATTTTAATATTCCTTTTATTAAAATAAATATTACTGTTGTTAAAATAAAACCTCCAAAGAACCACCATAAGGGAGAGCCTAAACTAATTGTGTTTGGTGTTTGAGTTGCCATTTGAGAAATTGAATCCATTGCAACTTGAGCGGTTTTTTCTTCTACAAAATTTGTTGTAGTTCTTAAAAAATATTCTTTTGAAACTTCTATTGTCGTGTGTTTCATCCTAACAATCATAGAAAAAATTCCAGCAACCGTGGAAACAAAAAATATTGATTTTAATTCAGATAAAATTTTGCTTTTCTTTGTAGAAAAAATTATTGATTTATTTGAAACTTCGTATAAAGAAATTCTTTTACCTTTTTGACTCCAAAAAAATTTTGTTGATTTTTCTATTAGTTTTGCTTCAAGAAGTTGTTTTAGATTATATTCTAGTGTGTTTAATGGAATTTTTAATTCTTTAGAAATATCTTGCTGACTTTTTTTTGGATTTTCTTCTAAATATTCTAATATTCTTTTTGAAGTCTTGTTGCTTAAAACTTTTGCAATTTTATTCGAGTTTGGATCATCAAGAGAGACTAAAATAAAATTTTCTTTTTTCATAAAAAAAAGTATACTTTAGATTTTATAAATACACCGAAGAGTTCAAAAATTTTTGAAGTTATCTTTTTTTATTTGTTTTTTTTTCAAAACTTTTTTTGATTCTTGTTGTTTAGAATTTTCTTTTTTTTCAGAGAATAGATAAATGTAAAGTATTGGTAAAATTCCTGCGGTGTTAAAAATAAATAGACAGATAAACCAAACTAAATCTCCTTTCTTTGCAGATTTCCAAAGAGCGATTGCTTTCCAGACAGATTCCCAAATTGATAGAGTTATAATTATAAAAATAAATAATCCAAAATAAGCTAATATTTGTTCTTCCATATTTTATTTAATTTGTTCTAGTTTATATTCTTTTTGATTTGGGTAATTTTTTAAATAAGAGAGTTCTATGAGTTATATGGGAATTGATAAAAAAAATCTAGTTTATTTGGTAAAATTTTTATCTTTGTCTTCAATTATTTTTTGTGGGGGATGTGAAATTGCTCCAAAAGAACTTTTTACCTCAAAAGGGCCGTATGAAGGTGTGGGATACAAAAAGCCCGAGGGAAGTATAATTTTTGATTATGAAAAAAAGGTTGGACCTCTTCCGGCTTCAAGACCTTCTATTATTAAACCTCAACCTTATAGAGAAAATTTGCAAGAAGGGAGAAGAAAATATTATCGCGAATAATTTTTGTACTACTCAAAATAAGTCCCATTCCACTTTTTAGTGGTTCCAAATCTTTAAATACTTCTTTCATTAAAAATTAATAAAACATACAGTGTGTGGATGTTTAAACAACAAAGCATACAATATGTTGTATATTAAATGGATTGTCCGTATTGTAATAGCACAGAATCGAGAGTAACAAATAAGCGAAGTTGTCCACAAGGCATTCGTAGAAGAAGAGAGTGTTTGGGTTGTAAAAAAAGATTTACAACTTATGAAAAGATATGTCAAGAAGAATTATTTGTTATAAAAAAAGATGGGACGAGACAAAAATTTGATAGAGA
>CAZLZF010000027.1:0-3670 GCA_964563945.1 Candidatus Woesearchaeota archaeon | reverse complement strand
TACAAACTTTTTAATTTAAAATGGAAGAGAATAAAATAATCAAAAAAGTTCGTAAAAGCTCAAACGAGGTTTGTTCAGTTACAAACTTTTTAATTTAAAATGGAAGAGAATAAAATAATCAAAAAAGTTCGTAAGAGAGATGGAAGCGTTGTTCCTTTTAACGAGGAGAAAATTGCAGAGGCAATTTGGAAAGCTGCAAAGGCCGTTGGTGGAACAGACCGAGATAAATCTGTTTTTCTTGCAAGAGAAATTACTCAATTAATTGATGAAACTTTAGGAGATATCCCCGGAGTTGAAGAGATCCAAGATTTGGTTGAAAAAACTTTAATAGAAAAAGGTCATGCGAAGGTTGCAAAAGCATATATTCTTTATAGAAAAAGCCACGATGAATTAAGAAATGTAAAAGGTTTATTTGATTCCATCGAAGCTGTTGATAATTATTTGGGATTAAATGATTGGATGGTAAAAGAAAATTCTAATATGGATTTTTCTCTTCAAGGATTAAATAATTATATTGCAACAAAAATTATTACAAATTATTGGGTAAGAAGAATTTATCCTGAGGCAATCAGAAATGCGCATGAGAATGCGGAATTGCATATTCATGATTTGGGAACTCTTGGTGCTTATTGTGTTGGATGGGATTTAAAAGATTTATTACTAGTTGGATTTAGGGGTGTTACTGGAAAGGTTGCTTCAAAACCTCCAAAGCATTTGAGAACTGCTCTTGGACAAATTGTTAATTTCTTTTATACTCTTCAAGGCGAAACAGCAGGAGCACAAGCGTTTTCAAATTTTGATACTCTCTTAGCTCCTTTTATTCGTTATGATAATTTAGAGTATAAAGAAGTTAAACAAGCGATGCAAGAATTTTTATTTAATCTGGCAGTTCCCACAAGGGTTGGATTCCAAACACCTTTTACGAATATTACTCTTGATTTAAAGGTTCCTTCATACATGAAAGACGAAAAAGTTATTGTTGGAGGTAAACCTCAAAAAGAAACTTATTCTGAATTTGAAAATGAAATTAAAACAATTAACAAAGCCTTTGCCGAATGTATGATTGAAGGCGATGCTGACGGAAGATTATTTACTTTTCCAATTCCCACATATAATATTACAAAAGATTTTGATTGGGAAAACCCTGAATACGAACCTATTTGGGAAATGACTGCAAAATACGGAATTCCCTATTTCTCTAATTTTGTGAATTCAGATATGAATCCAGAAGATGCACGAAGCATGTGTTGTAGATTGAGATTAGATCAAAAAGAATTAAGAAGAAGAGGAGGAGGACTATTTGGAGCAAATCCTCAAACAGGTTCAATAGGAGTTGTGACTATAAATCTTCCTAGAATTGGTTTTGTTTCTGGCGATGAGAAAGATTTCTTTTCAAGATTGGGAAGTTTAATGGAACTTGCTAAAGAGAGTTTAGAAATTAAAAGAAAGGCAGTTGAAAAATTCACCGAGGGAGGGCTTTATCCATATTCTAGATTTTATTTAAATTCGGTTAAAAAGAGATTTGATCAATATTGGAAAAATCATTTTTCTACAATTGGTTTACTTGGTATGAATGAGGCGATTGTTAATTTTATGCCCGGAGAAAATATTACGACAGAAAAAGGAAAAGATTTTTCGGTTAGAGTCTTGGAATTTATGCGTAGAAAGTTAGAAGAATTTCAAATGGAAACAGAAAATATTTACAACTTAGAGGCTACCCCCGGAGAATCCACTGCATATAGATTTGCAAGAGAAGATAAAAAAAGATTTGGAAGAATAATTGTTGCAAATGATAGAGCAGTTCGAGATAAAAAGGCAAAACCCTATTACACAAATTCATCTCAACTTCCAGTTAATTATACTTCAGATATTTTTGAAGCATTGGAATTGCAAGACGAATTGCAAACATTATATACTGGCGGAACAGTTTTGCATATTTTTGTTGGAGAAAAACTTTCAAAAGATTCTGTTAAACAGATTGTTCGTAAAGTTTCTCAAAATTTTAAATTGCCTTATTTTACTATCACACCAACATTTAGTATTTGTCCTATTCACGGATATATTCCGGGAGACCACGAATATTGTCCAAAATGTGACGCTGAAAATGGTTATGTTGAAAGTGAAGAGATGGTTGTTATGAAATCTTCTCTTGAATGAAAAAATTCGTGTTGTAATTAGTCGAGATGTGAACTTAGTTCGCTTTGGATTTTAAATATGGAGAACAAAATGGAAAAAGAGAGAACAAAATGCGAAAGATATTCCAGAGTTGTTGGTTATTTAAGGCCGGTTGCTCAATGGAACGAAGGCAAGCAAGCAGAATGGTCCGATAGAAAAATGTTTGAAGTAAAATAAAATGAAAATTCTAGGTTTACAAAAAACAACTTTGATAGATTATCCTAAAAAGGTTGCTTGCACGATTTTTTTATTTGGTTGTAGTTTTAGATGTGGGTTTTGCCATAATCCTGGATTGGTCATTTCTCCTTCTGAGAAAGAATATTCTCAAGAGGAGATTTTAGACTTTTTAGAAAAAAGAAAAAATTATTTAGACGCTGTTTGTTTTACTGGCGGAGAACCATTAATGACAATAGAAAAATCTTTTTTAGAAAAAATAAAAAAAATTGGTTATTTAATTAAAATAGATACGAACGGGAGTTTTCCAGAACAGTTAAAAGAATTTATTGATTCGGGGTTGGTAGATTATGTTGCAATGGATGTAAAATCAGATAGAGAGAGATATTCTTATTTTGCAGGAGTAGAAGTAAATATTAAAAAAATTGAAGAAAGTATTAAAATGATTTCTAAATTAGAAAATTACGAATTTCGTACTACGGTCATAGAAAAAGAACACGATACTGAGGGAATGAAAAATTTGATAAAGTGGATTTATGATTTAATTGGAGGGAAAATAAAAAATTATTCCTTGCAAGGATTTAAAAGAGAAGAAGAACTTATTGATAAAAGGTATTTGAATTTTAAGGATACTTCTGAAAACTATTTGGAATCTTTAAAAAAAGAAATAAATAAATACATAGAAAATATTGAAATAAAAGTATGAAAATAAAAATTATGAAATTGAATGAAGAAGCAAAAGTTCCCGCTTATGCTTGTCAGGGAGATGCGGGAATGGACCTATTTTCAAACGAAGATGTCTTGATTCTTCCAGGAAAAAGAGTTTTAATTAGCACAGGAATTTGTGTAGAATTTTCAGAAGAGTTCGTTGCACTTATTTGGGATAAATCTGGAATTGCTTTAAAAAAAGGTTTAACAAAAATTGCAGGAGTTATTGATTCTAGCTATCGTGGTGAATGGAAAATTGCATTATTTAATTTAGGAAATGAAAAAGTACAAATAAATAAAGGAGATAAAATTGCTCAGGTTTTATTTCAAAGAATTGAAAAGGCACAAGTTGAAATCGTTAAATCTCTTTCGGAAACTTCTCGTGGAGAAGGCGGATTTGGCAGTACCGGCGATAAATAATTTTTGTGCAAAATCTATTAAATAAAAATTTTAAAAATATTTAAATAGTCTTTTATCTTTTTTAAAATATTTAATATGGAAAATAAAAAAGGTTTATCCGATGTTGTAACGACGGTTATTATAATTGCTTTAGCTCTTGTTGCCATAACTGTTCTTTGGGTTGTTATTTCTCAATTAATTTCTTCGAATGCTC
>CAZLZF010000026.1:6414-7946 GCA_964563945.1 Candidatus Woesearchaeota archaeon | reverse complement strand
GATAAGGTACAAGAAACGAGTCTTGAAAATAAAGTATTTGCGGAAGTTTCTACATTAGAAAAAACAAAAGAAACGAATGAAAAAAGAAATTATTATGAGGGTCTTGTTCAATCAGAAATTGAATTTTCATATAAATTAAATGAATTTTATGGTAGCGAAAATGAGAATGAAATTTCAAATGAAGAATCTTGTTCAAATCTTGAAAAATTATTAGAAGAGGAAATGCCTTCAACTTCAGAAGAAATTTCTCCAGAATACGAAAGACATTTACAAGATTATGTTTCAGAAAATGCCTCTGAAGCAATAAATAATCAAACACAAGAAATACAACCTACAAGCACGAATCAAAATTCTTCTCAAAAGTATTGCGTTATTAAAGATTTACAAAAATACGTGGATCATACAACTGCACGAAACGCACAAATTAGAGATGGAGAGCTTTCTATAAATCCATTACATTTAGTTAAACAAACAGGAAATAATTTTGTTCCATTAGCAGAAGAGTTAACTGATTTTTCTAGTCTTGGTTACTCTAATGAAGATTTTTCAAATAGAACAAAAGGAGTTAAATCTGGATTTAAAAAAATCGGAAACGGATTACAAAAATTGGTCTCTTTAGGATTTTGGGATTCAAGGAAAGAAGAAGAAAAAACTAACGAGGGAAATCAAGCATTAAGATTCTTAAAATCTCCTTATGATGTTGTAGTCGGGGCAGTCCAAACTGTTGTCAATTCTGCAGATTATATTACAGCAGGAGTTTTAGGAAAAACCCTAAATACTACCATAGATGCAACTCGTGGAGTCGTTGGAACCGCAGTTAGCGCAACAAATTATCTTGGTGCAGTTCCATTTTATCCAATCGATAAATCTGAAGAATTGCTTCACGAAAATACGTGCTCCCAAAAAGTTTATGAGACAGTTTTCTCTCTAGCAAGATTCGGTGGAAATGTTTTATCTCACGAAGTTCCTGAAAGAGGAAAAACTGTAGAAATAATTTCAAACGATGGAAAAAAAGTAGTTTTAGACAAGGGAGAAATAGGAGCAACATTGGAACTTCTAACTGGATTAGGATTAGATTCATTTGCCATCTCTAAATTAGTTGACGGTTCAGGAAGTTCTCATTCAAGTGGGAACGGTGGAGGAATACCTTCAAATGGAGGAGTTGTAATTATTCCAGGTAACGGCGGTTCTGTTGGAGGAGGAATGTAAATGAAAAAATTATTTTTTTCTTTATTAATATTATTAGCAGTTTTATCTTTTGTTAGTTCAGCTGCAACAGTTACTTTTGATGTTTACGCAGGAACAATCGAAGACGGCCAAAGAATCAATTCAAATACAAGAGTTTCAGATTTTTATGTTAAAGGATATACCTGTCAAAATGTTGCTTGCACAATTATAGGAGCAAACGTCGACGCATTTTCAAAGCACACTTATTCAGATTCAATCGCATTAACATTTCCAACCGATCTTTTATCAGAGTATGGTTATCTTTTATATTTTTACAAGGAAGGTTATATTGGATATGAAGAATA
>CAZLZF010000026.1:0-6314 GCA_964563945.1 Candidatus Woesearchaeota archaeon | reverse complement strand
ATTATCCAAATAGAATATACTTATCAAAGAAAAAAACTGGAATGGCCCAAATACAAAACTTAAATGGAGTTCAAACAGAAATAACTAACGGAACAAAAATTTCTCTTTCTTACGATGTTTTTGCCGAGGGAATAAACGAAGATGTTATTCTCGATGAAAGAAATGCAAAAAATTATGATTTAGAAGAATCAACAAAAATAAATTCGTGGTTTTTAATCTTAGACGAAAATGGAAATAAAATACAAAGTATAAAAGAATCAAATCAATTGGAATATTCTGGAAATTTTTCAAAAGATTTTGAGTATATATTTAATGATGAAGGAATTTACAATGTAACAATAATTTCTGAAATAGATGATTCAAAATTTTTAACTCCTACAAATGACAGTTTTAGTTTTTTAGTTAATGTTTCGAGTGATTCAGAAACGCCAACAGTTCCAGAGGAAAACGAAAGTTATTCTGGAGTTTCAAAAATTGTTTCTTTAGAAAAAACCTACGCAAGAATCTTAATTGAACAATTTTCTAAAAAGACAAATCAGACAGGAAGTTACAACATTTCTTCAAATTTGACTTTAACAATTTCTAAAGACGGTAACTTGCTAAACAAAGATAATTTAATTTTAGAAAAAGACGAATATTCTCTGGATTATAATTTTCCATATGTTTTAGAGGGAGAATATTTAGTAGAAGTTTTAGTTTGCCCTGTCTTATCCGAAAATTTTACTTGTGATTATAAATCAATTGTATTTGTAATTCCCGAGGACGTTGGAGAAGATGAAATTTATTCTGGAATTTCAAACATCACTTCATTAGACGAATATAATTCTTCCGATTTAAATTACACATTCACTTTAGAGCAAATTTCTGAAAAGACAAATCAAAGCGGAACCTACAATGTTTCTTCAGTTTTAACAATTGAAATTTATAATGAAACTTCTAAAATTTATTTTTATCAAGAATTACTAGACGATTTAGAAAATATTTTTGAATTCGATTATAATTTTACTACTCCAGGAACATATATCGTGAGCTTTACCGTTTGCCCAAATCTTCCAGGAAATTTTACTTGCTCACAAAGAAATATTACAATTGTAATTCCTTCAAAAGTTGAAGAAGAAGACAAAGACAAAAAATCAAAAAAATGTTGTGCTTCTTCGAATACTGTAAATTCTTTGTTTGAAGAGGAAACCTCCGGAATTTCATATTATGAAGAATCAAATAATGGAGAAATAAAATTAGGATTTAAAGAAGTAGAAGAAAACTCGTCTAGAAATTTTGTTTTTTTCTGGCTTTTATCTGTTTTAGTTTTGTCCTTAATTATAGTTCTTCTTTTAATTATTTATTTTTTTAAAAAAGATTTATAAACTTCGTTTTTATTTTTAATGTATGGATAATCAAGAAATTCCCGAGATGAATATTCAAAAAAAATATTCTTCGCAAGAAAATTCTTCAAAAGAAAAAGGTGCTCCTTCTGGCAAAGAGATAGAAAAAGTAAAAAAGGATTTAGATAAGCTAAAAGAATTTATTGTTAAAAAATTTAAATTTGTAAAAGCAATTGGGATTTTACCGACGCAATCAATAAAATATTTCATTGAAGAAGAAGAGGTTCCTAAAGATTCTGGAGAGAAAATTCATTTGTATGTAGTTGTTCCTGACGAGAATGTTAAAGAAATCCCAAAAATGATGGAACAAATAATTCCTGAGATTGATAAAATAAAAGATAAACAAAAAGTTTGGATTCAAATAAAAGCGCTTTCTGAAATATGGGAAATGTGTTTTGATAGCAAATTTGAGCTTTCTTCAGCTGTTGCGGTTTCTTATCCACTTTTTGATACAGGAATTTTATCTTCGCTAAGAGTTGCAGAAATTCATAAATCTTTAGTCTTACAAAAGTTTGAAAAGTATGTGGTTAGTTATGTAATGGGTGGAAGTTTAATTCGTGGAGATGTTAATGAAAATTCTGATGTCGATACTTTTGTAATTATAAATGATACCGACGTAAAAAGAATGCCACGTTTAGAATTGAAAGAAAGATTAACAAGTATAATTTATCAATATATTGGCGAAGCGTCTGCTCTTGCTGGAGTTTCTTCTGAAAAATTAAACGTTCAAGTTTATTTGTTAACTGATTTTTGGGATAGCGTTAAAGATGCAAATCCAGTAATGTTTACTTTTATTCGAGACGGAATTCCAATTTATGATCGCGGAACTTTTATGCCTTGGAAAGCTTTGCTTAAAATGGGTAAATTGAAACCCAGTCCCGAGGCAATTGAAATGTTTATGCGTTCTGGGGAAAGAACCAGAGAGGTGGTAGATAGAAGGATGCTTGACGCGATGTTAGATATCTATTGGAGTATAATAACTCCAAGTCAAGCACTCCTTATGCTCGCAGGTTGTCCGCCGCCAGCACCAAAATATGTTGTTCGTGAAATGGAAGAACAGTTTGTAAAAAAAGAAAAGCTTTTAGAAAAAAAATACATAAACACATTGGATAAAATTGTAAAATTATACAAATCCTTTGAATATAAAAAATTAAAAAGTATTTCTGGAAAAGAAATTGACCAACTAATTAAAGATTCCGAAGAGTATATGAAAAGACTTTCAGAGTTAAGAAAACAAATAGAAAATAGTTCTTCTAAAAAAACTATTGAAAGAATTTATGAAGATTTAATGAAAGTTTTGAAAGCAATTTTAGGAAACTATTCTCTAGAGAAAATAATAAAAGAATTTGAAAAAAATTTAATTAAAACGGCTAAATTAACGAATCAACATTTGAGAATTTTAAACGAAATAATTTCTGTAAGAAACGAAGCAAAGAAGGGGAAAATAGATATAAATAAAATTGATAAAACCCGAAGAGAGGCAAGTATATTGATGAACGCTCTTTTGGAATATTCTCAAAGAAAAGAATTTGCCTGTTTAGATAGAAGTAGAATTAATTTAGAATATGGCGAGAATAAAAAAGCACAATTATTGTTGGTCAAGGATTCTAGTTTTATTTTTTACGAAGATAAAATTAAAAAAATAACAAATAAAATTGAAGATTCAAACTCTGAAGAAGTTTCTTCTCTTCTTGAAAAGCAAAACCCTGAAGAAGATAAAAAAATAAGCCCGCAACTATTTGAAAAAGTTAAATCTCTAATCGGAGAGTTTAAAATAATTTTTTAAGTGTAGACCAAGTAAGTAGCTTTAAAGTTTTTTCATCGTTTACCTTTATTTCAACTCAGCTTTGGGTTTACTAAAGCACTCCAATAAATGTTTAAGGCTGCTGGATTCCTCCCCTGACCTATTTCGCAAATACGAAGTCAAAGTAATCAAGGCCTCAACGTCAAAATAAAGACGGTGAAACTCCTTTATCACACCTTACTCGTCATCTGCCATGAAGCCCGTTTGCAGTAAAGCGGAGGGCTAACCCGCAACCAAGTCTACATAATATATAGATTTTAGAAGTTTTTAAAGATAACGTGAAGGAGAATTACATCTCTTCTAACGGTTCAATTCCAAGAAGATTTAAACTCTTGCCTAAAATATTCAAAAAACTTTCAACAAGAGAGATTCTAAATTGTTCTTTTTCTTTTGAACCCATAACCGGGCAAGCGTGATAAAACTCGTTAAAAATTTGACAAAGTTCATAAGAATATTTTGCAATTATTGAGGGATTCATTGCGTTGTATGCTTCTTGCGCAATCTTTTCAAATTCAAGCATTTTTAATCCAAGCGATTCTTCCTTGTCTTCTAAATTTTCCGTACTACCATAAGAAAAAGAAATTTTTATTTTTTTTAATATCGAATTTGCTCGAGCATAAGAATATAATAAATACGGTCCGGTGTCGCCTTCAAATGAAATTGATTCTTTCGGATTAAAAATCATGTCTTTTTTTATGTCTACTTTAAGCAATAAATATTTTATCGCCGCAAGAGCAATTTTTAAGCTTTTTTCTTCGAGAATTTTTGGTTTTAGTTTTGCTCTTTTTCTTAATTCTTTTTTTACCAATTTTTTTACATCTTCAATTAAATCGTCCGCATCGACAACAGTTCCCTCTCGAGATTTCATTTTTCCTTCTGGAAGATTTACCATTCCGTAAGAAAGATGGAACAAGTTTTCTTTATTTATCATTTTTAATTTATCTAAAACTGCAAAAAATGTTTTGAAATAATGGTCTTGTTCATTTCCAACGACATAAACCGATTTATCCACTTTAAAATCTTCAAATTTCTTTTTAGCCAAATAAATATCTTGAGTGATATAAATAGAAGTCCCGTCAGAACGAAGCAAGTATTTTTTTCCTAAACCTTCTTTTTCTAAATCAACAAATACTCCGCCTTCTTTTTCTTGGGAGAAAATTTTGTTTTTAACGCCCTCTAAAATAATTTCTTTTCCCTTGTCGTAAATTTCACTTTCAAAATATGTTTTATCGTGAGAAATTCCAAAGGTTTTGAAACTCTCTTTAAAACCGTCAAGAGCCCAAGAATTCATTTTTTTCCAAAGAGTCATTGTTTCTTTATCTTTTGCTTCCCACAATATAAGCATTTCTTGTGCCTCTTTTTCTAGTTCGGGTTTTTGTTTTGCCTTCTTTGCAAACATAGTGTAAAATTCTCCAACTAAATGGTCTGATTTTATTTTTTTTGTAGGTTTACGATTTTTCCCCCACTTTTTATACGCAATCATTGATTTACAAATATGAACTCCTCGGTCGTTGTTTAGGTTTGTTCTAATTACATTTTCTCCCGAGAATTCTAATATCCTTGAAATCGATTCTCCTATCGCCATATTCCTTAAATGGCCTAAATGTAGCGGTTTATTTGTATTCGGTGAGGGGAATTCAATTAATGTTTTTTTGTTTTCTCCTAGTTTGTTTAGCCCAAAATTTTTTTTGTTTTCATAAATATTTTTTAAAAGTGCGACAATTCTTGAAGGACGGTCTAAAAAGAAATTTATGTAAGGTCCCCGCGTTTCAATTCCATTAAATCCGTTTCCTTTATCAAAACCAATATTTGTTCTTATTTTTGTTGCAATTAAAAAAGGAGCAATTCCGAATCTTTTCGACAAAAAGAAGCACGGAAAAGCGTAATCTCCAAGTTCTATTTTTGGAGGAATTTCGAGAGCATTAATTATTTCGTCCTCGGAGCATTCAAAGCCTTCCTCTTTTATAGCTTTCTTTAATATTTTTGCTATCTCTTTTTTCATAAAGTATAAAAACACTTCAATATTTTAAAGCTTATGGAATACGACGTAATTATTATTGGGGCCGGTCCGGCAGGATTAACCGCCGCAATTTATGCAGCAAGGTATAAATTGAAGACTTTGGTCATCGGACAACTGGCTGGAGGAATAGCATCAGAAGCGTGGGAAATTTGTAACTTTCCAACTTACGGGAGAGTAAAAGGATTTGACTTAATGCAAAAAATGATTTCTCAAGTAAAAGACTTGGGTGTAGAAGTATTGAACGAGGAAGTAAAAGAAATTAAAAAAAATTTAATTCTAACAAATAAAAAAGAATACTCTGCAAAAAAAATAATTATCGCAACAGGAACTCAAAGAAAAAGATTAGAACTTCCAAGAGAAAAAGAATTTTTAGGAAAAGGAATAAGTTATTGTGCAACCTGCGACGGAGGATTTTTTAAAGAGAAAATTGCCGGAGTTATCGGAGGAAGCGACGCTGCATTAACTGCTGCACTTCTTTTAAGCCGTTTTGCAAAAAAAGTTTATATAATTTATAGAAAAGAAAAGTTTTTCCGAGCCGAGCCTGCTTGGGTTGACGAAGTAAAAAAAGAAAAGAAAATAGAGCCAATATTTAATTCAGAAGTTGCAGAATTAATCGGAGAAAAAAAATTAGAAAAAATAAAATTAAACACAGGAAAAGAAGTAATTTTGGACGGATTATTTATTGAAATCGGTTCTAACCCAAATAGCGAATTAGCAAAAAAAATGGGCGTTAAAACTAAAGAAGGATATATTTTAACCGATGAGCGAATGAGAACAAACGTTTCCGGAGTTTTCGCTTGCGGAGATGTTATAGAAAGCGAATTGAAGCAGATAATAACCGCCTGCGCACAAGGAGCAATTGCCGCAAATTGTGCATACGAAGAAATTCAAAAAAGGATTTAACTTTTTAATTAAAATTTGCTTTTAGTATTTGATTTTAATTATAATGAAAATAATTTTCTCACTAACTCGAATTTATCTCCAAAACCAATTCTCGTTAAAGGCAAGCCTTCTCACCAATTTAGAATTAATTTTTTAATGTGGGTGAGGCGAGAAAATAATTTTCTCACTAACTCGAATTTATCTCCAAAACCAATTCTCGTTAAAG
>CAZLZF010000025.1:0-8178 GCA_964563945.1 Candidatus Woesearchaeota archaeon | reverse complement strand
ATGAACAATTCTTTTGAATTATCCATATCTAACTTTCGTTTTCAAACGAATAACTCTTCTGACAAATGTTCTTTGTCCATAACATCTTATTACAATGTTATAATCTACAAACATATTTCTTCTTTAAAAAGCTTTTGTTTCGGTTTTCAAAAATTTCCCAAAAAACAGCGTTTTTTTAGGTTTTATTTATAAAGCTTTCGTAACTCCTAAACAAAAAGAACAAATTTTAAAGACGGCAAAAACAAAAGATTTATTAACATAAGGTTACTAAAAGTAATATATATTAAAAAATACCCTATATACAAAAATGGCAAAAACAATTGAAATTTCAATAAGCGAATCCAGCGGTTCTTTCTCAATTTTTAAAAAGAAAGACACCTCCAAAAAGAATTTTGATTTTTCCGGAATCCTTTCTTTAAGGCAATTATTAACCAACGAAAAAGCAAGAATACTCCACACAATAAAATACGAAAAGCCGGAGTCAATATATAAACTTGCAAAAATTCTAAATAGAAATTTTAAATCCGTAAATGACGATTTAAAGGTTTTAGAAAAATTCGGGCTAATTGAATTTGTTGAAGAAAAGACAAAAAACAGAATAAAACACAGACCAGAAATAGCAATTGATACAATAAATATTGTATTCAAGGTTTAACCAGTTGTAAAATCTTTTTTTGATAAAATACTAATCTTTGCCTTGTTTCAATTAAATTAATTCATTTTAAGCAGAGCAATACAAATCGGAATATTTTTAAACTCATATCAATTGATATTATCAAATAAATAATAAACTAAGGACAATGCAAACACTACAAAAGGCAGCACGATCTCCAACTCTTCAAACAGTTCTTATGATTGAGAAATTTATAGATGAAAATAGCGGAGAATATAAAAAAACAGAATTGTGGAAATCTCTTCCAAAAAAAGTGATGTGGCAAACATTTCAAGTGATAATGGAATATTTAGAGAGCATAGGCAAGATTGCTTATGATAACGAGGGATATGTAGTTTATATTTGGAATCCGGAACTTGTTGCCAAATATAGAGATAAACCCGAACTAAGATGGAATGTGAAGTAAACTTTGTAGATCTCGAATTAAAGAATAGTTTTACAGAATTGGAAAAATCTGATCCCAGATTGTATAAAGAAATTCAAAAAGCGGTCGAAGAGATTTGTCAAAATTCTTTTTCAGGAAGAAATGTAAAGAAAGAGTTAATTCCCAAAGAATTGATTCAGAAGTATAACCTCGATAATTTATGGATTTATAATTTAAGAAAAGATTGGAGATTAATATACTCCTTAGGTAGAGATGAGATAAAATTGATAGCAATTGTTTTAGATTGGATGAATCATAAAGAGTATGAAAGATTATTTCATTTTTAAATAATTAAACATAAATTGGGTGACCACATTTGAAACAAGCATAAATATGATAATTTTTGCTCCGATAAATTTTTTTTGGTTGATGGTTTCCAAACGCAAGTACCTTTTTCATCTCGAATCACTTCTTCACCACATTTAGGAAATTTAAGAGCAATATCAATTTATAATTTGTATTTATTTAAACAATTTTCTTTCAAGCAAGTTCTTTTAAAAAAGTTTACAGAAAAGAATTCAAAAACCAAATTAATAATTTCCATGTAAATCGTAAATGCCAGTGACGATTTGCAAAGGTTTATAAAATAGGCTTTTCTATATTTATTATGATAAAGAGAGAACTTGAAAAGAATTTAAAAGAAACAGCAAAACAATTTAGAGTGGTTGCTTTAACCGGTCCAAGACAATCAGGAAAAACAACGTTGTTAAAAGATATTTTTAAGGGATATAAATATTTTAATTTGGAAAGTTTAGATACTCAAAACATGGTCGAAGCAGACAAGGCAGGTTTTATTCGTTCAAATAATAAAATTATAATTGATGAAATCCAAAAAATGCCTGAACTAATGTCGATGATTCAATCTGTCGTAGATGAGCGAAACGACAAGGGAGATTTTATAATCTCTGGTTCTGAAAATTTGTTACTCTCTGAAAAAATAAGCCAATCTCTTGCAGGAAGAGCAAGCTATTCTAAACTTTTACCTTTGTCTATTTCAGAATTAAAAAAAGCAAAATTGTTAAAGAAATCCTTTGAAGAGCAAATCCTTTTTGGATTTTATCCAGCAATTTATTCACAAAAAATAGATTCTGAAAAATATTATGATAATTATATTCAGACTTATTTAGAGAGAGATTTAAGGAATATGCAGAATATACAAAATCTTAATCTATTTAGAAAGTTTATTGCATTGTTGGCGGGCAGAATAGGACAATTAGTTAATTATGAATCTATCGCAAATGATGTAGGAGTCTCTAGAAACACTATAGAAAATTGGATTTCTATTTTAGAAGCAAGCTTTTTGGTTTTTAGATTACAACCATATTATGAAAATTTCGGAAAAAGGATTATAAAATCTGCAAAAATTTATTTTACAGATGTCGGTCTTGCGTGTCACTTACTTACAATAACTTCAATCGAAGAGTTGGAAAAACACTATCTACGCGGAGGATTATTCGAGAATATGTGCATTTTAGAAATTTATAAGCATATTTTAAATAATGGAGTTAATGCAAATTTATTTTTTTATAGAGATAGCTCTGGAAAAGAAGTTGATTTGCTAATAAAAAAAGGATTAAAATTAATTCCTGTTGAAATTAAATCGAGTAGTTCTTTTTCTTCAGAATTTTTGAAGGGCATTGACTATTGGAAAAACCTCAGTAAAAAAGATAACGAAAAAGGATTTGTAATTTATAATGGAGAATCCTTAAAAGAAATTAAAGAGGTTAAGCTTCTAAATTGGAAAGATATTGAAAATATCTTTGAAAACTAATTTTATAATATAATTAAAAATAAACTGGGTGGCCACATTTGGATTATTTTTTATTTTTTGTGGTCGCTTCTTTTATTCTCTTATCAAAATTACCAATTCATAAAATATTCGCTCGAGTTGTAATGCATTTCAACGATTTTCTTGAGAATTTTTTTAAGAATCTTCTTTTATAATCCTAGTTCTAAATTTTTCTTTTTTTAGTTGCTCATCAAATCTTTCTGGGTAAATCAAGTCCATCACCAATTCATCTGGATTTTCCCCTTGTTTTATCACCAATTCTTTTAACGTTTTTAATTCTATGGCAGAAGCAATTACTTTTTTATTCTTTATCGCAACAAAATGATTTTTGGGATATTTTTCCCTTATTGAACTAAGATTTTTACAAAACCATTCTCTATCTATCTCAAATATTTTTCTTTGATTTTGGCGATCCATCAATCTATTAATCAATTTGAATTTATAATTTTTTTGCCCTTTTCTTTACCTAAAAAGATGATTTTGGGATAAATCTCTAGCCCCAAATTTCTAATTTAATCAAAACATCTCTCGTTCCAATCTGTAAGTTCTGTGTTCCAAGCATAGAATTCCTGGAAGTTATATTTCCTCCAGAAAATTCAAAAGGATCTATCCCTTCTCCTGCAATTGTAAATTTATACCCCAAAACTGGGCGGTTCTCGGTCTTCCAACTTTCCCTTACAAGATTTGAAACCGTTTCGTTTAAAACCGCGCAACTATCTTTTCCATCCAAGCACCCCCCATTTTCTAAACATTCACCAATCAATTTTTGAACGGGCAAATGGTTCTGTCTATTTGTAGAGCAATCGCTAGAATAACTCAAAATAGAATAAATAAAACTTTGAACCTTATAGCTAGGAACCTGCCCGACATTTTTCGCCTTGAAAAGCATTATTCCAAGCAAAATCACTAAAATAACTGTAACTAAAACCACGATTAAAACAAATCCGACCATTTCCTCTTGCGCTTTTTTATTTTTTTTAATCATAGTCCGAATACGAAATCATTAAATAAGCAAGTTCGCACTTGTCATAAATATTTCCCTCCTCGCTAGCTTTTCTACAAATTGCAACATAATTTTCATAATAAGTTCCAGAAACTTCTGAACTATAAAGCCGAAGTGTGTTGCAGTTCGGATAATTTTGCGTCGTGCAAAGCACGGTTTCTTCTGCCGGATAAATTTTTCTTATTTCTATACTTTCTATATTCTTCCCCCAGTATTTTTCATATCGATTTTTATCTTCTGCAATATCTCTCTCCATACTAATCTTAAGAGCCATTACTTTATCCAAATCGATACAATTCGTTCCGGAATTATCAAAAGCATTTTGACAAGAAAATTCAGCGGCGTTTGAAATTGCAGTTACTAAATTTTCTGTATTTTTTCCCTCCTGTTCCGTCGCACTTTTTTTAAAAGCCCCCATTTGTGTAATTAAAAAAAACATTCCCGCTAAAACGAAAAACAAAGTCACAGCTAAAAGCATAAAAGCCATTTGCTGTATTTTCATTTGTCCTTTACCAGAGCCTACATTCAGCTTTCGCATTATTTTTTTCTCCTATTGTTTTTGCTTGAGTTGCCAAAGACTTAATAAAATTTGAGCTTTCTAAAGAATTTAAAGAACTAGAAAAGACCACTAAATCATTGTTTAAATTTGAACTACATCCTGCTTTTGCAATTATTGGATATTTATCTCTATAAAGCATAGCAAGCGAAGCGGTTTTTTTCATCAATCTTTTTAATTGGCATTCGTAAGTTTCTACATCTGAAAAAATTCCCGCATACATTAAATCGTCGTCTGAAAAATAAATTTTTCCCTCCGGATGCTGAATAATTCCTTCTTTATACTTAACAGAAATATCACAACCAGAAGAACCTTCAAAACAAACTTTTATGTCTCCATCAGAACAATTCATTACTACATTACTTAAATCCCAATTCTGGACCTCTGTGACAACATTATCTGGCGCATCAACAAAACAATATCGCTCAGTTTTTGGAATTAAAATCATTAATTCCGTTATCTTATACGGAAATTCAAATTTTCTTGGCATTAAAATGAAATTTTTCCCTTCAACGAGGGATTTTGAAAAAATATGTAAATTATTAAATGAAACTTCCACCCCTGTTGAAGTCCATTTTCCAAAACTTTTTTGCGAAACAAGAATTTTCTGTTTTCCAAAATCTCCATACTCTTCACAAGTTAGATAGAGTTGAGTATCGACTGCAAATTTTATGTTTCCGCTTCTAGAATCTCCCGCTCCAATTTGCAGAGGATTCATTAAAACTCCAATTTCTTTTGCAACTGAAGCATCAATTTTTGTTTGTTCTTGGGTCATAATTTTTGTAGCCATAAAAATTGCCAAAGAAAGAATCATCGCTCCAACAATTAATCCAAAAAGCCAACCAAACGGAATATCCAATTCTCCTTTTTTTCCAAACATTTTATTCCTCTTCTATCCGAACCAAATTTTCCGAATAATCCATTTTAACTATAAAAGAAAAATCTCCCTTTTTACCTTCAATACAATATGGATTTCTTTCTTGTGTAATTCTAGAAATATTCAAATGTTTTATTTCTGTTCCATCTTTTCCTTGCGAAGAGCCTTCAGGGTAATAGATTAAATTCTCATTTGTAATAAAAAATACAAAATCATTGTAAAGTTCCCTATCTTTTCCAACTTCATTAGAACTAGAATCAATAAAGCAAACTTTTTCTATTTCTTTTGGTAAAGATAACTTTACAGATTTAGAACCTTGAACGCTTTTCCAAATATTGTCCACACTTTCTTGAAGCCCTTCCTCGAATTGTTCAATTTTTACTCTTTCTGAAAAATTCAAAAAATAAATTATCACATAAATTACAGCAGAAATAAAAACCATTATCAAAATTATTGAAAAAATCATTCCAAAAGATATTTGCATTTGTCCTTTTTTCATTTTAAAATCAATTATAATTTTTCATACATATGTGCTTCAATAGTGCAACTTCCAGCATCCGGTTGATTTCCATATTTATCTCTACATTTAATATAGTAAGTTTGGTCTTCTTTCCAGTCGGTAAATTGGCTCCATTGTTCAAGAGCGTTTACAGTAGTCATAGCTATTCCGTCGTTAAATTGATAAGAACAACTAGAAGTATCATAAACACATTCTGCTTCCTCGTTTGTAGTCGTCCTTAAATTATTTGTGTCCTTGTAAATTCTTTGAATTTCTGGAGGGTTCCTATCAATTTCTACTTCAAATGTTGCCAACTTTTCTGCAGAATTTCCTCCAGCATCAACACATTTTATGGAAACATTATATTTTCCCGTTTGGAAAGATAATTTTTGTGTGTGAGTCGCACTTCCAGTATTCATGAATTTTATATACTCTCTATCCGTTGGCAATCTATAATAACAAGAAGAATCGCCGTCTTTATAACCCGCAGAAGTTTTTGCAGTCAATTCTACCCAAACTGGATCTGTGTTGTCTTTAATTACACTATCCTCCGGTTCAATTTCATCTAAAATTAATCTTTCTGTTCCGTATAAAGTTAATTTATAATTTTGAGCATTTGTATTCCTTCCCCCTGTAGTTCCCGGTTTATCTCTACATTTGAAGTAAAAATTATTTGTGTTTCCTGGCCCGCTCTTTATTCCATTTAAATTTGCCTTGCAAGTATAAACCATTTGTGCATTCATTTCCATAGCATTTTGGTCGCAAACCATTGTATTTTTCATATCTTCATAATTCCCTTTATCTAACCCATCCCACCGACAATCCGCAGGTTCATTTGTGTAAAGTTCAATAGCAACTGAAGTAGTATTGTATGCGACAGGCATATTGTTGATTATATTTGTTCCAAGAATTTGCGGTGCAGTTGTGTCTTCGCTAGGGTCAACACAGAATTTGAATACAAAGTTCCCTTCATTTACATTTCCATTCGGATCTTGGCATCTAACATAAAGCTGCGAATTTCCGTCGTTCTTTAATTTGACCGTTTCTCCTTCTTCAATTTTTTGTCCTGGAACACTCATTGCAAAAGTATGATTATATAAGAATAAAGAACTTCCAAAATAATAACTCATATCTGAAAAATTATCTTTAGATAAAATATCCACTTTACACTTTGCCGGCTCGTCGGTTTGTAATCCAACAACTAAAGGCGTGTAAGCCGGTATACATTTGCCCGTTTCTATTGAAACAATTGTAGTTCCTTTATCTTCTGGAGAAGCCGCCCCCAAAGGAGTATATCTCAAACCAGGAGTTAAAACATCTTCCCACAATGTAATTTTTGGAGGAATAACATCGTGCCGATTCACCCAAGAACAAAGAGGAGTGTCGCTATTTGCATTTTGTAACTCGCAAGATTGACCTAATGACCGACACTGATATTCTGAACACGGAAGATCTTCATTATTATTACATTTTTCACAGTCATTTCCTCCAGAAGGAGCATCCCAAGGATTACAAGTAAAAGTAATTGTCTCTTCTTCTTCTTCAGAATACATCATAATAAAAATTGCGATTGTTACTGCCGCGCCGATACATAGGCTGTATGGACCAATATTTTCTGTAAGATGTGTTCCTATTTTTTCTCCGAGAAAAGAGTTCTCATAAAATCCTCTGCTACCTGCAAGATTGTAAATGGCTTTTCCAGCAAAAACTCCGGCTGTTAGTGCAGGAGTAAGCGCTTCTCCGTATGCCTTTGCATCACCAGTTAAAAAAGAAGTTACCATAGAAGATATACTAAAAGCACCTAATGCCCAACCAGCAGCACTTGCCAAACCCCCAAAAAAAGTTCCCTCTCCAAACAATCCTCCTGCTTCTCCTATTTTTGGTTTTTTTCCTGTTTCTGTAAGGGATTTTTCCACAGAGTATTCTTTGAAATTACTATACTCTTTTCCACCCGGACCAAGATATTTTCCATTTTCTATTTTAAATTCTGAAACAGCTTTAATATCAATGTTACCTGCTTTCAAATCAGCTAGTTCTTTTTTTGTGTTTGCAAGATCTGCCTCTTTTTTAGCAAGTTCTTCTTTCAAGCTATTTAACTCGTTATTTGTTTTTGTTGCAGTATCTCCGCTGGCTTTAGAAAGAGATTCGAATTCTGTTTGTATTTGGTTTTTTTGAGCAGATAACTCACTTAGTTCATTATTTAATCTTCCTATTTCTTGATTTTGAAAAAGGGAATAATCCGAGTCTATTCCAAGTTTAAGACTAAGCGAAGGAGACTCTTGAGAAATTGCCGGAAGGGGGCTGCTGGTAGTACGATCAAAAAAGAGCATAGGTCTTTTAATAGACTCGTACTGAGG
>CAZLZF010000024.1:0-8349 GCA_964563945.1 Candidatus Woesearchaeota archaeon | reverse complement strand
ATTTTCCAATCAATATTCAAATTCTTTTGCAACCTTTTTCATTTCATCGTCTATAAAATAAGTATGTTTCTTTCCAGAATAAGTCAAATAAAGTTTTTCTTTTGCTCTTGAAATTGCAACATAGAATACTCTTTTTTCCTCTTCTTCAGTATCATAATCATTAATTTTAATTTTTTCAATTAAAGGATGGTCAGACGCTCGGCACGGAAAATTTTGTTGAGTGCAACCAATTAAAAAAACAATTTCTGCTTCAAGTCCCTTTATCGCGTGAACTGTCGCTAAAACCAATTTTCCTTTTTTTAGTTCTTCTGTTGAATTTTCTTCTTTTAAGATATATGAAATACCTCTTCTTTTCAAAAGATTTGAAAACTCTTCGAGTTGTTTATTTGTTCTTGCTAACACAAAAATTTCTTCTAAGGGTATTTGAGAAGATAAAATTTTTCCAATAACAAAGTTATATTCTGCATCAACATTTTCAAAAGAGCATAATGTAAGTTCTCCCTCATTCGATAAACTAGTTTCTAGGTCGGGCAGTCCCAAACAACAAATAGATTTATTCATAAAATCCACAATTGTTTTTTTACTACGATAATTTTTTGTTAAACTTATTATCTCGCAATCGGGAAATTTATTTTTTAGTTCCAGAATATAATTTACATTTGCTCCTCTCCATCCGAATATTGCTTGCCGGGGGTCTCCAACGCAAAACAAATTTTTTGGTAAAAGTAAATCTAATAATTCTATTTGAATATCATTTACATCTTGATATTCGTCTACTAAAATATGTTCAAAAAAAGGAATTTTTTCTCTATTGTTTTTAAAAAACTCAATTGTATCTAAAATTTGATCAGTGTAATCTCGAAGCCCGTTTCTTGACATATGTTTTTGTATATGTTCGCAAACACCATAAACTAAATTTGAAATACGAGAATCGTTCAATTGTTTTCTAAAATCTAAAAGTTTGCCCTCTTTAATTTTAAAATAATCTAAAATAGAAAAACAATCATTAACAAATAAATTTACCAGTTTTTCTGGAGAATTATTTTTTCTTTGGTTCTCGCTAAAATAAATCTCTATTGCGTCTTTCATTTCATAACCCATTTTTTTTAATCCTTCTCTTAAGGAAAATATTTTTTCTTGATAACTAATAACTTTCATTTTTACAGAATAAATTTCTTTCTCATGTTTTCTTAAAATTTTTTCACAAAAAGAGTTAAATGTTTCTACAACCGTTCCCTCAATTTTAAGTTGATTTAATCTTTCTTTCATTTCATTTCTCGCTTTTCTTGTAAAAGTTATTGCAAGTATTTTTTCTGGAGAAGTTTTTTTATTTTTTACTAAATGCTCTATTCGCTTTGTTAAAACGGTTGTTTTTCCAGATCCCGCTCCAGCAATACAAAGAATGTTTTTCTTTTCACAAACAATTGCTTTTTTTTGAGATTCGTTAAAATCCTCCAAAAATGAAGAAAAATTTTCAAAATTTATTTTGTCCTCTTCTTCAAACCGCGTTTCATAATTGTAGTATCTATTTTTTAACTTTTTTTTATTTAATTTTGGAAATAAAAGTTCTTCTCTACCCAAATTAGTTATTTTATATACAGTCATAAAATCATTTAATTTACCCGTGATTATTTCTATTAACCCATTTTTAACGAGGTTATCAATATAATTATTTATTTTCTCTCTAGAAATTCCCATCAATCCGCCAAAATTATTTAAATCAAATAATTCATTTTTTTGTATAGATTTATTCTCTTCTTCGCCAGATAAAAAGTCTGCTAAAAGTTTTCTTCCGACAGGAAATGGAATTTCAATTAATGCCCTTAAAACCTTCAAATAGTCTAAACTATCATCTCTTTTATGTTCTTCAATCTCCATAAATAAAAAATTACACCATCTATTTTAAACTTAATTGATATTTTATGCTAATATTCTCTAAAAATACTTTTTAAAGTAGCTTTTTTAATCTCTTCCATACGACATTTTTCGCACAATTTCTTTTTATCTCCTGAAACTTTTTTATAATATTTTCCGCACTTTTCACATATAACTAAACAATTGAAACAATAATCTTTTCCATCAAACAAATCCTTTTTGGTATGGCTCTTACAAAAATCTTTTCCACACCCATTACACCGAGTAGAACATTTCATGCAAATATTTTTCCCACAAAATTCGCATTTTTTTATTAAGCATTTTTTACAATAAATTTCTTTACAATCTCCACATTGGTCTTTACAATTTTTGCAAATTAAATGCCCTGAACCATCCAATAAAAGCTCTTCTATTTTTTCCTTACAAGAATCACAAAAGAATTCATTCATCTCATTAGTCAAGGGATTATGTGTCACATCTATCATTCTCTTTGAGCCATTATTTTTTAAAAAAACTTCAAAAGATAAAAGAGGATAATAAATTATCGTAGTATTAATAATTTTATTTGAAATATTTAAACTATGTTTATACAATTCTAATTTTACTTCTTGTTCTTTTTCTCTATCCAAATTTTCTAAATTGCTTTCTTTTTTTACATTTTCTATTTCGGAATTTAATTTTTTTATTTTTTGATTTATTTCTAGATCTTCGCCCAATTCTTTTTGTTTTTCTAAATTTTCTTTACGAACAGATAGTTTTTTTAGATTATCCTCACCTTCCAAAGATTTTTGTTTAAAATGTTTTTCTATTCTTCCTATTTCTTTTTCTAGTTTTTCTTTTAATTCTAATGAGATTTTTTGTGTTTTTTCTTTAAGTTGTTCTTTTAATTCTTCTTTTGAAATTGAGTAATCGGAATCAATATTCTCTATGTTCACTTCTCTTTTGTCTCCGTCGATTACCTTATAATTTGAAAGATCGCCTTTAATCACTTTTCCGTTGTAAATATATATGTCGTTTGTAAGTTGTTCTTTTCCGTTCATGTACTGGAATGTTGTTAAAAAAGTAAATCTTGAGAAATAATCATATTTTCTTTTTTGAGAAAGCCTAGCAATTTCGCAATTTGAAAGTTTTATTCTTTTTTTTATTTCTTCTTCGGGATTTACCTGAAAATCTATTTTTAGTAGTGTTGTCTCCCCACTTTTATCTAAATAAGAAGTCATCGCTTTTAACAAATAACTTCCTTTTGTAACAATATCCAAATCTTCTTTTTCTTCTTTTCGATCGAATACAATTTTATACGGGGAACTTTTTCCATAATATTTTTCAAATTTTTCTGGAACTTTTTTTACCTCAATAAATTCTTTTTTTTCTGCTATTTCGCAACCCAAACTCTTAAAAAATTCTTTTGTAAATTCTATCAGTTTTTCGTCTTCCATAATAAATCAATAGAAAAAGAGATTTATAAAATTTTATTCATCCAAAAGCGAGGTATTTGTCGATTTATCTTTTGAGTATTCTTTAATTCCGCTGTCAATAATTTTTTCAATTTCCTTTATTCCTTTTGCAAATAAATCTAAATTATTTTTTGAATCGATGAATGCCTGCATTATTCTTTCTTCAATTTTATTAACTCCTGCGTTTCCAGAGCCGTCTAAACCAAGATTGAATAGGATAATTGGAAGCTCTCCGATAACGAGTCCTACACAGCACATTTTGTTAATTATCAAATCTACGACATATTCTTCCATTGTTCCTTTTGTTGCAAGAGAATAAATATTCATATCTTTTTTTTGTCCGATTCTGTCGACTCTACCGATTCTCTGTTCGACGCTCATTGGATTCCAAGGCAAATCGTAATTTATTAGATTATGACAAAATTGTAAGTTCAACCCTTCCGTTCCAGCTTCGGTTGAAATGAAAATTTGGGAACTTTCTTTAAACTCTTTTACCTTTTCCGCTTTTTCTTCTCTACTCAAACCCCCGACAAAATTTGTAACTTTTAACCCGAGAGGCAATAATCTTTCGGTAATGTAATTCACCGTCGAAGGATGTTTTGTAAAAATTATTATTTTTGATTCTCTTCCTTCTTCTTCAAAAGTTTTCGTGACTATCTCAACAAGCTTGTCCATTTTAGAATCTTTTTTTAAATTTTTATAATCCTCGTAAATATTTCTCGCCATTTGACGGGTGTTTGCATGGTACATTTCGTTTTCTGAAATTTTTTTTAATGTCTCCATTGCCGAACGAGAAGAAGAAGTTATCTTAGGTAAAATTGCAAAAAGAATCAATTTAGGATTTATTTGACTCCCACCACATCTAAAATATTTTGTTTTTAATAAATCGCACATATTATCATAGACAATTTTTTCCTCGGGAGTCTGGTCAATTGGAATTATTTTTGGAATTCTTCTCATATATTCTATTGTTGTGTCTGCTCTTTTTCTTCTAACCATTACCTCTTCGAGTTTTCTTTTCAATTCTTTCGGATTCAAAGGATATCTTTTATTTCCTTGATGTAAAAACTTTTTTCTAAATTCTTTTATTGTTCCCAAATGTCCTTTTTTTAACAAATTAAGTAAATTGTATAACTCTAATAAATCATTTTGAAAAGGCGTCGCCGTTAAAAGCAAAAATCTCTTTTTTTTCAATCGGTCAACAAATATCCATCGAATTGTATTTTTCTCTTTCAATTTATGCGCTTCGTCAACGATAATCAAATCCCATTCAATTTGGTGCGCTTTTTCGTGTTTAAATTTTGAAGTGAGTCTATCAAATTGTTTTACTCGGTCCATGGAAGCAATCATAAGTCCGTTTTCCATCCAATCGCTTTCTTTTTCTACAATTTTAAAATCCATTTCAAATTTTTCTTTTAGTTCGCAAACCCATTGATTAACTAAAGAGGGCGGTGCAAGAATTAAAACTTTTTTTAAAAAACCACGAACAACACACTCTTTTAATACAAGCCCGGCGGTAATTGTTTTGCCCAATCCAACTTCGTCGGCTAAAAGTGCCGAGCCGTTTAAATCTCCTAAAATTTTTAACGCCCCGTCTGTCTGATGTTTCAAATGATATTCTAAATTTTTTTTAATCAAATCAAAACAAATAAGTTCTTTAATTTCCGTGTCGCTTGAAAGTTCTTCCGCATCGACCCTTAATTTTAACGCGCCAGACGATTCGAACTGCTTTTTTTCTATTTTTTCAAATAGATTTTCCTCGTTACTCAAAAAAGATTCGTTTACAATTATTTCCATTTTCCTCAATTTAACTATAGAAAAATAAGTACTCTTTTAAAGATAGCTATCCAAATTTACAGAATTTTTGGACTATCAAAAAATTTATAAACTATTTAATTTTATAAAAAGTATAAGTTCTAAACATTTAGACAGTTTTAAGATGGAAGAGGATTTAAAAAAATCAATTTTGAAGACCGGAACAAGCATTCTAGGAATAGTTTGTAAGGATGGTGTAATTATCGCTGCAGATAGGCAGGTTAGTGCAGGAAATATAGTTATGGGTAAAAACGAGAGAAAAGTTTTCCCGGTAAACGAATATTTATTGACTGCCGGTTGCGGAGTTGCAGCGGATATAAAGAGAATTCCAAAATTATTAGCAGCGGAATTAAAATTAAAACAATTAAAATCGAAAAGAAGACCAACGGTTAGAGATGCAGCAAATTTACTTGGAAATATTTCTTACTCTGGAATAAGACAGCCTTCAATGATTCCACAGCAAGCGGGATTTTTACTTGGAGGAATGAATAAAGATGGCAAAGTAGAATTATACTCAATAGAACCCGCAGGCGGAATAATCCTTGTAGAAGACTACGACGCAAATTTCGGTTCAGGAATGCCTTACATTTTAGGTTTATTAGAAAGACAATACAAAAAAAATATTTCGCTAAAGGACGGGATAGAATTAGCAAAAGAAGCATTAAAATCCTCCACGCAAAGAGATATGGGCTCAGGATATGGTTTAGACGTTTATACAATCACTTCTGAAGGGATTACAAAAGTAGTAACTCAAGCAATTGATTCAAATTATAGAGACGAATAGTCACAATTATTTTTATGGCAGACATTTTAAAAAATATAAAAGAAAGATTACCTGGATTGGTAAAAGATGCGATTTTTGAAGGTGCAAACATTGTTTTGTACACCGAAAATCAAAATTTCTTTTTAGACGACCAAGGAAAGGTAAGAGAAATCGTTCAAGAGATAAAGAAACGAATTGAACTTAGAGCGGACTCTAAAATTTTAATGGACGAGGAATCTGTAAAAAAAACAATCAAAGAAATAGTTCCAGAAGAAGCAGAGTTAGTCGAAGTTTTATTCTCGAAACATAGAAGTATTGTGGTCCTCGAAGCAAAAAAACCCGGATTAGTCATCGGAAAAGGCGGTTCAATTTTGGAAGAAATACGAAGAAGAACCTTATGGACTCCTCAAGTTGAAAGATCTCCGGCAATAAGAAGTAAAATTACCGAGAGCATAAAAAATGTTTTATATGCAGAAAGTAGTTATCGAAGAAAATTCTTAAATGAAGTTGGAGAAAAAATTTATGCCGGATGGAATCCCGAGAAAGTCGACGAGTGGGTTCGTGTCGGATTTTTGGGCGGAGGACGACAGGTAGGAAGAAGTTGTTTAATTTTAGAAACGCCAAATTCAAAAATTTTATTAGATTGTGGAATTGATGTTTCTTCTACTGGCGCAGATCAATTTCCAATATTAAATGTAGCAGAATTTGATATTCACAAAATAGATGCAGTTATCCTCAGCCACGCACATTTGGATCATTCTGGATTAATTCCTTATTTATTCAAAATGGGTTACAGAGGACCAGTTTATATGACTGCGCCAACAAGAGATATTGCTTCACTTTTAGCTTTAGATTTTATTGGTGTTGCATACAAACAAGCTTCAAAACCTTTGTTTAGTTCTTCGGATGTTTCTGAAATGGTTAAGCACACAATTTGTTTAGATTTTAACGAAGTTACGGATATTGCTCCAGATGTAAGATTAACTTTTTATAATTCTGGTCACGTTCTTGGAAGTGCACTAACTCATTTAAATATTGGAAACGGGCTTCACAATTTAGTTTATATGGGAGATTACAAATATTCTAGGACTAGACTTTTAGATCCCGCAGTAAGCATTTTCCCTCGTGTAGAAACAATAATAACCGAATCAACTTATGGTTCTAAAACAGATGTTCTTCCACCAAGACAAGAAACCGAAGAGGCATTTTTAAAAATGGTAAAAGAAACAATCGAGAAAGGTGGAAAGGTTTTACTTCCTGAATTAGGACTTGGACACGCTCAGGAGGCAGTTTTAAGAGTTGAAGAAGCAATAAGAACAGGGCTATTACCCAAAGTTCCAATGTATATTGACGGAATGATTTGGGATATTAATGCAATTCATACAGCTTATCCAGATTTTTTAAGTTCAAAAGTTAGAACACAAATTTTTCAAGATAACAATCCCTTTACTTCAGAAATTTTCAAAAGAGTGGGTTCTCCTACCGAAAGAAAAGAGGTTATTGAGGGTGGTCCGTGCATAGTAATTGCAACCTCCGGTATGCTTCAAGGTGGAGCTTCAGTAGAATATTTGAAAAATTTTGCAGAGAACCCAAACAATCTTTTAATTTTAAGTTGTTATCAAGGTCCCGGTTCTCTTGGAAGAGCAATTCAAGAAGGCAACAAAGTAGTAGATATCGATGACGAAGGACAAAAAAGAAAAATAAATATAAATCTTCGAGTTGAACTTTTAAAAGGACTTTCTCCGCACGCTGGAAGAAATGAAATTACCTCTTATTTTAATAATTTACAACCAAAGCCAAGAAGGATTATAATTAATCACGGAGAAGTTTCAAAATCTTTGGATTTAGCATCGACTCTTTACAAATCTCAAAGAACGGAGACAAACGTTCCAAGAAATTTAGAAATTTTGAGATTAAGATAAACTTTAGAATAAATTTATATATGTTTTTATCCTATTTTTTTGATGAAAGAGGAAGTAAAAAATAAATTTAGTTTAGAATTTATTTTATTGTCTATTTTTTTATCTTTCCTCATTTATTTTTTCCTTCCAATCTCTTATAGCATTTCTTTCCTTAGTAAAATCGTTATTACTCTCATTTCTTTCGCTACTTTTTTTATAACAAGAAAAAGAGGAATCTACGATTTTTCCTTAGCTTTACTCGTAGGAGTTTCTTTATTCTTGTCTTTAGAAATAAGTTTTGATTTGCCAGTATTTTTAATTTTTTTTATCTCTTTACTTTCAATATTTTTTGTATTGCTTTTTTATTCTAAATCAAAATTGACCCACAAATATCCTTTAATTTTACTAATTTGGTTTGTATTGATTTGGATAATTTTAGGGTTTAATGTTTCTTACAGAAGTGCTTGGTTAATGGAAAATTACCTGACCGTGCCTTTTGTTTTAATTATATTTTTTGCATATCGTAAGATTAAATTTTCTA
>CAZLZF010000023.1:7929-9124 GCA_964563945.1 Candidatus Woesearchaeota archaeon | reverse complement strand
TACCCATTTCACCGAGATTATCGGCCTCACAGGCAGGTTCAATAGCTTTTTCTTGATCATTACAGCCATTGTCAGTGTTAACAACATTCTGTAATCGGACCAATAAACGACCTGGTAAAGAACCAGTGTTTCTAATAGTCCAGGTTTTGGTACCAGAAATATTGGCATTTTCGCCCATATTTTCGATAACAAAAGGTTCCAGCTTGTTCCCATTGGCACTGACGTCAAGGTCTAAAGTACCAGCGGTGAACTTGTTGGCACTGGTAGTTCTGGTGGCTGTGAAATAAGCATAAGTCCCAGCACCGGCTACAGCGGCGACAATCAAGATCATGGCCAAGCTGTAAAAAACTTTTTTGTTCATAGTTTTTTACTAAAACTTGAATAAATTTGTAAGCCGTCTTAGAAAGCAATAAAACTTTGTTAGACCTTGTCATTTTAGCTTATTTGAAAAATACCGTCAAATAAGCCGACCAGAGATTGAACAAAGACTTTATACGCCCTTGACCATCTTTTTCAAGTTGTTTTTTCTTAAAATAACATGCTACAATCTAAAATAACTTATTACTAATCAAAATATTATGCCGATTATTGTTACTGATGAAAATTTCTCAAGCATCGTCAACCAAACTGAAAAATCAGTTTTAGTTGATTTTTATGCTACTTGGTGCGAACCTTGCTCTATGCTGGCACCAATTTTGGAAAATTTAGAAAAAAAGTATGAGACCAAATTAGTCTTGGTTAAGGCCAATGTCGATGACACCCCTCTTGCTTCAGGTCAATTCCAAGTTGACCGCATCCCGATGATTGTCCTCTTTAAAAATGGCCAGCCAATCGATACTTTTACCGGTTTCCAGCCTGAGCCGATGTTAGAAGCTTGGCTTAAAGAAGCGCTTAAAAAATAATTATGTCTGAAATCGAAAAAGATTTAGCTTGGGTTACTACCGAATATGCTCAGTATGCTCAGGAACAAGGTTTTCGGTTAAATCCAGATCATGCTAGTGTTGAGAGAGTTATTAAAGGTCTTTTAGCCAATGAAATCAAATACGGCCAGCGTTACTGCCCCTGCCGCCGCTTAACCAATAATCCTGAAGAAGATGCTAAAAAAATCTGCCCCTGCGCTTATCATCAAGAAGAGCTAACTCGTGACGGCCATTGCTACTGTGGCTTATTTAGCCGATAGTAAAAATTTCATTTT
>CAZLZF010000023.1:0-7829 GCA_964563945.1 Candidatus Woesearchaeota archaeon | reverse complement strand
TCGTGACGGCCATTGCTACTGTGGCTTATTTAGCCGATAGTAAAAATTTCATTTTCTCAAAAAAAATAAGGCTATTCAATTTATTTTGAATAGCCTTTATGTTTTTACCAAAAACTTCTTTTTTTCGGAAGCCCTTGGTTAATTAATTCCTGCAGTTCTTCTTGAGAAAAATAAGAAAAACTGGCGAAATTTTTTATCTTGAAAGATATCGTTCCATCGCCATTGTCACGATACCAACCAATTAATTTTTGAAATTTCTGTTGTAAATTTTTATCTTTCGAAATTTTTACTTTCTGAGACTCACAATCAACAATGGCCTCTAATTCATCTTTAGAAAAATTAGCTACCTGAGAAAAGTTTTCTTTACTTAAAGAAATAGTTTGTTCTTTTGAGTTTATTTGATAAGACCCAACAACTTCTTTAAATTTGTTTTCAATTTTTCCGACCTCTAAAGCACGCAAATAACCACTAACTTGCTGACGACTACTGAGATTAGGTTCCGGAAGAATTTTCAAAACAATAATTGCAAAAACAATAATCACAACAACCCCGAAATAACCCAAAGATTCTTTTTGAACCTTTTCCTCTTTTTTAGTATCCATTTTATCCCCCTTGTTTATTCTGTTTTTAAAAAACTAATTACCAATTCTAAATTAAGACATACTATACACTTTATGTCAATAGCTAAAAACAAAAAAGCTCGGAGTTTTCCGAGCTTGTGCTTTTTAAATTGGTTCAATAAACTCCGGAAGACGATCTGGGTCTTCCTCTTCTTCTTTTAAAGCAAACTGATTTGGCCAAAAATCGCGTTCAAGGCTTGGGATTGTAATGACTGGAATGTTTCTCCTAGCCTTATTAACGTGTTTAATGGAGCCTGAGGACGTACAAAGAGCTACGAGTGATAAGCCAAAACCCATCAGGGCAAAAGCCGCAGCAACTGCTTTAACTTTCATTGTTTCCTCCTTTTTTAATATCTACAACTATTTAAAGTTTAACATTGATAAAAATAAAAGCAAGATTAAAAAAAATTACAATAAACTATCTTATCGAAGATGGCGTTGCATTAAAAACACCACCACTTTCCATCTTATATTTCAAACTATAACTTTTACCATTATCTATTGCGGTATAAAAATACTCAAAACCATTGGCGTTTAAAGGGTCTTGAGGCACTAAATCCATCATAATAGTCCCCTTGCAATCGGTAGTATTCTTAAATCCTTTTAAAGTAAAACAGGCAAAATCTTTTGAGCCTAAAACGCCACTATTTTCTGGATAAACCTGATTCTGATCATAATACATCTCAAGTGCAGTTCTAATTTTCCTAATATCCACTAATCTTTGATCATCGGCAGAACTAAAAAAAGGAATTTTTTCTAAATTCTTATTAGATATTCCTAATCCCAATTTTCTTATAAGATTATAGGCATCATTAGGACTTCCTAGAAAATATCTTTTATTATCAACAGGGTTTATATACCAAGCTTCACCTTTATTTTCAATCTGCAAAAATATTTCACCAGCATGTTCTCTGGCAAAATTAAAATCATAAACCAACAAACCAGAACCTAATGGATTATAATTTTTTATCACTTCTAAATAATCACTATAACCATCATTATCAGAATCAATAATATTCTTATCGGTACCCAAAGACTCTTCAATGGTGTCTGGTAGCCTATCCATGTCAGTGTCTTTCATTTCTTCAAAATTAAAGTTAGCAATTGGTATCTTTTTTAATCCATCATTTTTAATACCAACACCCATATCTTTCATTAACTTAAAAGCGGCTTCACCATTTTTTACATAATAACGCTTTCCATCTCTTGGATTTATATACCAAGCTTCACCACGAGACTCCACCTGAAGAAGAATTCGTCCTTTTAAATTCAAGGTGTTACCATTTGTAACGTTAATTTTAATTGCTAAAATTAAAACAGTTATAATTGATAAAAGAAAAATAAGCTTTAATCTCATATAAAAGTTATTATAATAAACTCTCCAAATAAATACTAACTATTTTTTCAAAAGCATAACTACTAATCCTGTCATTTTATCTTTCTCTTTTGGATTACTTTCGGCAATCAGTAGAGTAAGAGCAGTTAATGCAGCTGGCGTTAAATGTGCCATATTTAACAGACCGCTTCGTCTCAAAAACCAAATAAATACAAAAGCGCCACAACGCTTATTACCATCTACAAATGGATGATTCTTAACCATGAAATATAAAAGATGTCCGGCTTTTTCTTCAACACTGGGATATAAATCTTTTCCACCAAAGGCTTGCATGACATTACCGATAATACCTTCGATTGATCCAACGCTCCTTTCTTGAGCAAATATATCGGTAGCTCCTGATTTCTTCAAAAGTTCGGTCTTGAATGCAGTAATAGCTAAAGATAATTCATTCGCAGTTAGAATTATCTTTTTCTTAGTAGTTTTTCCTTTGACAAAAATCTCTTTATCATACGCGCTCAACGAGAACCAGGTATCGGCGAAAACTTTAATCAATTCCAGAATGCTTTCCGTATCTGGTTTTATATTTGATGGCAAGAAAGATTTAACCCTCTCCACTGCTAGTAAAAATTCAGCATAATTCTTTTTAATTCTCGATGGATTAATGGTATAGCCTTTCGTAATATATTCACGTAATACTTTGGTGGCCCATTTCCTAAATTCAATTGCCCTACTCGAGTTAGTACGATAACCAACAGCTAAAACAACATCGAGATTATAAAATTGCACCTGATAAGTTTTCCCATCTTCGGCAGTATGTGCAAATTTTGCACATACTTGATTTTCCGCTAATTCACCGTCTTTTATAACATTATTGATATGTTTTGTAACAACTGACCTTTCGATATCAAAAACCTCTGCAATTTGCGCCTGAGTGGCCCAAATCGTTTCTTTTTTAATATCACCACGAAACTCAATCGCTCCAGAGGACGTCTGATATATAATAGTCTCTTTTTTTACGCTTTTCATGCTCTTATTTTATCATTCATACCCCCAACAAACAAGGAGCTCTAACCATCATCAAGAGTATACAAAAAGACCTAATAAAATTAGGCCTTTTGTTTTGGCTCCGAACGCTGAACGAAATCCGAACTTTTTTTAGCGAAAATCCGAACGCTGAATTTTGAAAAACTTTTAAGCTCGGGCGGGCAAAAAGGAAGGGGGTTGGGGGGAAGGAATTTTTGCCCGCCCTCGCTTTTCCGCCGCCGCCGAATTTCGTGCCAGTGAAACTGGCGCGCCGCCAAAATCAATTATTTAACTTTGTCGCAAAATCGCCAAAATTGTCAAACCAATATTTTCGATAATTCTCAAGTGTTTCAGCTATTCCTCTTTTCGGCTTCAAAAGTAATTTTGTTTTTATATTAAAGCCGTTGAATGGATATGCTCTGCTTTCTTTTCTTTCTTTAGTTTCAAATATGCGCGAATAGCCATCAATTTTTCTATACCCGTCTGCGTGTTCTGTTCCTTTTGGATCTACAAACAAAATTACATATTCATTTCCTTTCTGCATCCAAAAAATAAAGTCCGGCTTAAATCTAGCCATATTATTTTCTTTTGGATTGTAATACGGAATATGTACCTCGTCTAAAGTTTGGTCAAGTTTGGAAAACATCCACCAATCAAATTGTTTAAAAACATTGTTTTCATTTTGTAAATACTCCTCAAGCTGTTCAATAAATTTGACTTCGCTAGGAACATCAATAATGTGGTTTAAATAATCAACTTTTTCATTTTCAGAAACGATAAGCGGAATATAATAATGATTTTGAATATACTTTATTTTTAACTTCTTTCCTTTATATTCAAAATTTTGCGCTTCAAATAAGCTCATTTGTTTTCGCGCAAATTCTTCTCTTGGCATTTTTCCATATTGTTTATCAAGTTCTTTTTGTTTTTCCGGATATTGCTTGATTTCTTCAATCTTTTTCTTTATCTGTTCAAATTTTTCGCCATCGCTAAACTTGATTCTCTTGAAGTGGACAATCTCATTCTCTAGTTTCTTAAACTTATCAAATTCTTTATCTCTAACACTAAAATAATTTAAGATTCTATCCACTAACAAATCCGGCTCTGAAATTGTCCTTACTTCTTCAAAGTCAAAATATTGGTCTGGGGTTCCAAAACTTTCGTTTGCTTTCTCAACCACCCTGACATCGCATTCATATTTTGTTAATGCGATTTTTGGGCCGAGATAATTAAACATTGATTTGGCTAAATCAAAATCGTCCCTATTGATTCCATATTTTTGAGGTTCTTTTTCTTCCGCAAATATTTTGTCTGATTCTTTATATATCGGAATAAGCAATAATCGCTTTTCAGCGTCTTTGTTGATAACAAACTCTTGTCCTAAGTCCTTTTCTTGCTTTTCTTCTTTGAGCGCTTTGATAATCTCCTTGAGATTTTCTGCATTTGTTCCAAATACAAATAAACTTTCAAGCGGTAAAATATTTTTTCTTACTTTATTAAACAATTCTTCTTTTATCTCTTTCGCATTGTATAAATTCAAAATCCTTTTCCGCTTGTTTTTTTGCGGTTCAATCCTGACACCTCGTCCGACAGATTGCAAAACAAACTTTTTAGCATCGCTTCCCACGCCGATATTCACAAACAAGATAATGTTTGGGCGGTTAGAATCCCAACCCTCATAAAAAGCGCGAGAACCCATTAAAATGTTTATTTCTGAATCGTCGCGATTGATTTTCTTAAAAATACTTTCATTCTCAAAACTTTCAATAATTTCATAACCCTCGAGCTTTTCCTTTAGCCAACCGGAGATATCGCCAATTTTAATAAGTCCAAAAGGTTTTTCTGAAGTTTGTAATTTGAAAATAATCTCATTTTTATTGCCCGGAATTTTCAAGACCTCAATTTTACCAGATGATTTAGCGTTAAAAACTTGTCTTAAAATGTCGTTATATTCTATTTTTTCAAGTAATTTCTTATCAACCAAAACATTTATATTTTCAAACTCATAATTGGGATCATTTTCAAAATCTTCTATCAATTCCTTTCTGGCTTTTTTAAGGAGTTCTGCGCTTATTTCATTTTTTGCCAACTTTTCCAGCTCTGAAAAAAATAATTTTAAGTCGGCTTCTTTTGTATCAACTGAATTGACAAGCGTCAAAAGTAACGGGCGGTGGTAAAGTGTTTTATCTTCTTTTCTGACTTTTTCAAAATATTTATTTATATATGTTTGCAAAATAAGTGTCTTCAAAACAATTTTTTGTTTTTCGATAGGGGCAAAATCTGTTTTATCTCTAAAACCTTCAACATTTGTTTGAGATACATAAATATGCTTTCCGTAACCTTCCTCAATAAATTTAGAGAGGTTGAAATTAAATGCACAGGTTGCGTAATCTCGCGGATCGGTAAAGGTCGCAGAAAAATTAAAAAGAAAACCATTTCTTGAAAGTATTGAATATAAAACTTGTCTTTTGCTGTCTTCTTTGTCGCCCTTGTGGGCTTCGTCTAAAAGAATGTACCACTTACCGCTATTGTCATAATTTTTGAAATTAACTATTTTTTCCTTGTGTTCATCGGAAATCAGATCAGAACGATAATAAAAAACGGTAATTTCATTTTTTGCAAACGGCAAAGAGTTCTCTTGCTTTACGCTTTCATAATCTTTCAAGCTTTTTAAGTTTATTTTCGTCTCAAAATTAAAACTATTAAACTCATTGATATGATTTTTAAACTGCTCTAAAAGGTCATCTCTATGAGCCAAGAAAAGAATGTCGTTTTTCGGTATTTCTTTTCTTTGAATAAGCTGTCCGAGCAAATCAATCAACTTTACGATAATCAGGGTTTTTCCCGAACCGGTCGCCATCCAAAAACTCATCCGATTGATAAAGTGTGCGAAGGCAATTTTTTCATTCGTAATCGGATAATCTATATCAAATTCCAAAAGATGACCGGCAGATTTTCTTTCTCGGGTTAAATCATAATCAAAGTTTGCATCAAAACCATTAGCTTGATATTGCTCAAAAAATTGTTTTTTATCGCTTTTTTTCTCTTTATAAAACAACCAAAGAGCTTTTAGTGCGTTCTGCAAACCTTGCTTTTGAAAATCAAATAGTGTTTTGTCGGAAGAAAATCTGCCAAAATCAAAATCCTGCCATTTTGCCGGCAAGTTATCAAAAGAAAAGTCATCAACGATTGATTGCAAATAGGTCTTCATATTATTCCCACCATATTAGGGGCTTAATAAGCTTGTAGTCCAATTCTTTCGTGTTTATCTTGCTTCCGTCTGTAAATTCCACCTCGCCGTCATTTATGGCCTTAATCCATTTTCCTGTTAGGTTTGATAGCGTTTCCGCAATATCAATATCGGGATAAAGCTTGTTCAAATCTACCTTCACTTTTTTGTTCTTGTAATCTATTTCTAAAGCGGAAAGCATTTTTTCATCTTTCATAAAGACATAATCTTGATATGCTTTGTCGCTTGCCTTGCTAAATAAATCACCCGCGCCATATTTACAATTTTTTAGCGCATCCTCATACTGCTCAAGTTCGTAATACTTGAAAAATCCGCCGCCATTCCAATTAACATCCTTACTCAAATGCGGTTTACGAATTACCGGACTATGAATAGCTTTGAATTGTTTATCTCCTCCTAAAACAATTTTCATTCTTCCCAAAGCCCCTATTTTTTTCATTAAAACTGTCTTTTCAGCTTTTGTTTCTGTTAAAACTTCTACAATCGCGGTATTATTAGCCTCAACCAAATCTTCAGAGGCATCAGATTCATCATCCTGTGTTTTAGCTTTTTTAATTTTTACAATATCTAAATAAATCTCGTTAAAGTGGTCGCCCATCTCAATCCCAACCCACCTTCTGTTTAATTTTTGTGCGACCGCACAAGTCGTTCCGCTGCCTGCAAAATAATCCAAAACTATACTTTTTTGGTTTGAAGAAGTTTGGACAACCCTTCTCAATAAATTTTCTGGTTTTTGATTGCTAGCGAAAGATAAACTCTCACTTTCTCGAGCTTCAGAATAGTTGAATGAATATATTTCTGTCCACACATCTTCTACCATCTTGAGCAAAGATCTATCACTAAAAACATTCTTTTTTATTAATTTGCCATTTTCCCAAACTTCTATTGCATATTCTTTTTTTGGCATGATTTCCAAAATATCAAGCCAACCAATTGCTTCTGCCCGATTTTTATTTACCGTAAATAGTTTATTAAAAATTGAATCTTCATTTTTATAAAATAAAATCGTATCATGCCCTCTCAAGTAAGTTTTAGAATTAATTTTGAATCCTGGTGTAGCCCCTCCCGAATACCAAACAATTTCTCTTTCAAAATTAAAATATCTGTTTAATAACTCTCTACCTCGAAAGTCGCTGATTTCGTCTAAATGTAAATAATAGCTACCTTGTTTGCTTAATAAGCTCCGCGTCTTTTCAACTCTATTATCCATTAATGTTAACCATGAAGAATCCTGAAAATTATCTAAGAAAATAAAATCGTTTCCCGTATTAAATGGCGGGTCGATATAAATTAAATCCACTCGCTCAGTAAATTTAGGCAGAATTGAATTTAATGCTTGATAGTTTTCGCTTTTTATCAACCAGCCATCTAACTGATTATCTAAATCATCAAACAAAGACAAAATTTCAATTTCTAAATCCTTAAAATACTTTGTGTCTACTGGTAAATGCTCATATTTTTTATCTTCAATATCTTTTATCTTGAATTTACTATCAACAATATTGAGTTCCTGCCATTCCTTTATTTGATCTTTAAATCCGGTATGTTTTAGTATTTTTTCAACTATTTTTTTATCTGTGATTCTATCTAGTGTAAT
>CAZLZF010000022.1:2536-9209 GCA_964563945.1 Candidatus Woesearchaeota archaeon | reverse complement strand
TTAAGAAGTATCTCTGAATTGATTTCTAAAAATCACCCGGGAGAAGAATATCTATTCCTTAAAGAACCATATCTTTCTAATAACGAAGATAAAAAAAAGTTTGACGAAATACTTGCTTTCATGAGGGAAAACCCGTATAAGAGTGGAGAAAGGTGTTTAAAATATTTTACAGAAAATAGAAAAAAACATAATGATTTTATTTCTTCAAAACTAAATGCTGGAGAGAATATAATTTTAGATAGATATTGGCATTCGAATTTTGCATTTCAAGGAACACAAGGAATTCCATTAGAAGAAATTGCAAGACTAAACGAAGGATTACAATTTCCAGATTTAACTCTTATATTTGAAAATTCGCAGATGAATAATCGTAGATATTCTAAAGATAATTTCTCAAGAGAAGGAAATTGGGGATTAGAATTATCTTTTATGAAAAAAGTAGAAGCGAGATATCGTTCTTTGGGCTTTATTTTACGGCGATTAATCAAAGATTACAGTGTCAAATATATTGTAGCAGATAGAGGAGAAGAATGCCTTCGTGAACAGATGGAACCTTTAATCAAAAGAATTTTATAACATTAATTAAAACACAATTTTTAAAATATATATTAAAACGACTATTTCCTTATAAAAGAATTTTATTATTTTAAGTTATGCCCGAAGAAACTAACAAAATTATCGAATTGAATAATTCTCCTAAAATAAAAATAATTAATTCGACTGGAAAAATGATGACTCTTCCAGAAGCAAAAAAATTTTCTCAGGATTTTGCAAGAATTTGTTATTCAGAAAAGGACATAGAAGAAATACAAAAAGAACCTTACAGTCCCTCTTTTGTAGACAATGTTTTAATAAAAAGGGGACACCATAGTCCCTTTGACCATTTTTATATCAATTATTATTTTGATGGTTTTCCTAAAGCATTTGCAATGACCTTAAACAATCAAGGAGTTTATGCTACTAGCGAAAAGTCTGCAAGATATACTGAAATGAAAAACCAAGATCCTCGGCAAAAACCATTATATGACAAATGGAAGGAAATTTTCCTTGGGAGAATAAAAGAAGAATATCCTAAAGAAAGTCATGAAAAATTATATCTTCAAGGAAAAGATAAAAAGACGGGAGCGTTACTTCCTTCAACAGCCGAAAAACTTGCTCAAGAAAATGCGAGATATTTAACAAGCGTTTTTACTCCAACAAAATTTGGCCATACTCTATCATTAAGACAGGTTAATATTGTGGCAAATTATTTTGAAGATTTTATTTCTGAAAACAAAGGAACTGAAGATATATTTAAACAAAGATTAATGAATTCTTATCAAGACTTTTTAGAACAAGACGAAATAAAACTTTGGAGAATTCCTGGGATGAAAAGAAAGGGGGAAGGAAAACTACACCTTTTTGGAGAACCTAATCAAGAGTTTTTTGGAAAAGATGTTTATTCTACAAATGTTATCGGAAGTTTTGCATATCTGGCACAATCACAAAGACACCGAACAGAATACCATCATATTTCTAACGGATGGCAATTAGGAGCACCATTAGGTTTTTTCATTCCTCCAATTATACGACAAACCTCTTTTGAAAAAGAATGGATTTCTGATTTAGAACATGTTGCTAGTTATGATTTTTCTCAAGCACAACTTCTTTCAATTGACCAGTCGGGAGTTTCAAATTTCTATGAAAAAACTCGTGAGAGAATGTGTGGATGTGCTCAACTTGAAACTACTCTTATTACTGCAGAAATAGTTAAAAGATTTTCTTCTGAATACCCAGAAAGAATTTCTTGGATAGAACCAGAATGTTATAGTGGCCCTTGCAAAAAAGGAGGATGCCCTTTGGGTAGAGAAAACTATCTGACTAGAAAAATATAATGGAAAAAGGAAAATTTATCGTTCTTGAAGGAATAAACGGATGCGGAAAAGGAACTCAGATGAATTACTTGCAGGAATTCATTTACAATTTAGACAAATCAAAATTAGTTTTTTTAACTAGAGAACCAAATGAACTTGATGACAATGGTAAAAAGGCAAGAGAATTATTAAAATCCGACGGCGATCCTTATATAAATGGCATTGAAGCGGTAAAGTTTTTTGCACAAAATCGTAGAACACACAATAATTTAATTGTCCCTCTTTTAAATTATGGAATTAATGTAATTTCGGATAGATATTGGCATTCAAATTTTGCATACCAAGGAGCACAAGGAATTTCATTAGAGGAAATTGCGAAGCTAAATGAAGGAAACATCGTTCCAGATTTAACAATTATTTTTGATATCTCGGCTACAACTGTAGATAAAAGACTTGCAATAAGGGACGGAGAAAATAGAAGAAAGTTCGACGCCAATTTAGGGTTTATGGAAAAAGTTTCTTCTTTGTATAAATCCCTTGGAACAAATTTAGAAAAAATGATAGATGACAAGAGCATCAAATATGTTAGGTGTGAAAAAGGTTTATACGAAAAAACCCCAGAAGAAATAAACTCGGAGGTAGAGAGCTTAGTTTCAAAATTATATCGAGATTTTTAGAAAAGCATTTAAATAAAAGAAACAGATAAAATTTATGAAAGAAAAAGAGGGTGATTTAAATAAGAAGAAAAAAACCAAAATATTTTTAATCTTTTCAATATTTATTTTAGGATCTCTTTTATTGGGAATATTTTATATGAAGAATGAAAAAATGACAAAAGTACAATTAGAAACAACTTACGGAAATATCACGATAGAACTATATTCAGATATGCCGATTACTTCGGGAAATTTTGAAAAATTGGTTAAAGAAGGTTTTTACGACGGAGTTATTTTCCATAGAATAATAGAAGATTTTATGATTCAGGGCGGAGACCCAACAGGAACCGGAACGGGCGGTCCGGGATACAAAATAAAGGACGAATTCACTCATAAAGGCGGAAATAAAAATTTAAGAGGAACGATTTCTATGGCAAATGCTGGACCAAATACTGGCGGGAGTCAATTTTTTATAAATTTAGTAAATAACGAATATCTTAATGCAAAACATCCTGCGTTTGGAATTGTCATAGAAGGAATGGATGTTGTCGATAAAATAGGAAGTGCAAAAACAGATTCATTTGATAAACCGATAGAAGAAATCAAAATAATACATGCTACCGTTATATAACTAATACTCCAATGAATAGTATTTTATCCCAACAATCTTTTTAAACTAAATTTGTTAAATCTTGGTATGATAGAAAAGATATTAATTTTTGATATAATTTTAGTTGTTCTACTTTTAGTTTTAGTATTGATTCTAGTTAAAAATAGAAAATCAAGAAGATATTCTAGTGATGTTAAAGAATTAGAAAGAAAATTAAACGAAGTAGTTAAAGAAAATCAAGAATCAAATGAAGAAGAATATGTTGGTTCTCCACAAAATAAAAAGTATCACAAAAAAGATTGTAGATTTGTAGAACTTTTAAAAGAAAAAGAGCTTGGAACTCTTGAAGAATTCAAAAAGAAAAAATACGCTCCTTGTGGTACTTGTTTAAAGAAATAATTATAAACTGAACTATTTTGTTTTTAATATGAAAGAGAGGATAATAAATTTTATAGACGAAAATAATCTATTTGTCTTTAATAAATATAAAAGTTCGCTTTCTTCTTCACAAAATTCTATTTACAAAACGAGAGATGCAAAAGCAATACATAATCGAGTTTTAAGCAAAATTTCTCAATATTTTGTTTTTCCAGAAACTTCCAATATCTTTTATGAATTTAATTTTACGGGGGAAGAAAAAGAAATAAATTTAAGACAAGAATTTTTTCGTCGTATAAAAGAGATAGGAAAAAAAGAAAATTATTTTTTAAGAGAGTTGATTTTACCTAAAACTAGCTGGAAACCAAAATACGATGTTGCAGTTGTTACAGAAAATTATGATACATTTAACAAATTAAAAGAAATGGGTTGTCCGGTTCAGTTGCTTGTTTCTGAAAATGATTTATCTCTTTTGGAAAGTAAAGATTTAGTTCAGGTTGTAGATTGCGACGAATACGGAATGGTTTTAGAGAGTTTGCCTCAGGCAGTTTTTTTTAACAGTTTAGAAGAGGTTTATTTAGAAAGACATTTAGAAAAACTTTCTTCTTGGAAAAATAATTTAGAAATTTTAAAGAAAAATAATTTAAGTCAAAATCTTTCTAATTTGGTTGGTAAACTTTCTTTACTTCTTCCTTTAATCGATTCTAAAGATTCTTTAAAACTTAGTAGAGATCTTGTTGAAAAAAAATTGGAAGAAATAAATAAAAACATAGGAGAAAAATTAAAATCATTGACGATTGCAGGAGATTCTTTAGTGGCAGTTTTAAGCCGCGGAGTTTTACCCCTTGAATTAAAACAATTAGTTAGAGAAGAAATAATCGCTAGTAAAATTCCTTCAAATATTTTTATAGAAGAGCTTCCAGTTAAAATTTTTGAAGAAGAGTTAGATAGAACACTTTCAAAACAATCTTTTGAAGAATATTCGGACATTGCCGAAGAAATAAAAAGAAAATCTTCGGAAATAAAAGAAATTCCTAAGTTAATTAATGAATTAAATAGAGAGTTGATTTTTTTTGATTTTATAACGGGCGTTTCTCAATTTTTAGAAAACGATATGGAATTTATTTCACATTCTAATTGTTTGGAAATTTCAAAATCAAAAAATATTTTTTTAGAAAATCCTAAGCCGATTTCTTTTCAATTAAATCCTTTGGCTAGATGCTCAATTCTTACCGGGGCAAATTCAGGAGGTAAAACGACATTGATTGAACATATCATTCAAATAATTTCTTTGCATCAACTCGGACTTCCGGCATACGGTAAAATTAGTTTGCCGATTTTTACAGACGTTTATTATTTTGCTAAAAATAAAGGTTCTGCGAATAAAGGAGCTTTTGAAACCTTGTTAACGCAAATGGCTGAAATTAAGCCTGGAAGCAAAACATTGATTCTTGCTGATGAAATCGAAGCGGTCACTGAACCGGGCGTTGCGGGAAAAATTATTTGTGCTACGGCAGAATATTATTTAAGATATGGTTGCTTTTTGGTTATCGCAACACATTTAGGATTTGAAATTCAAAAAACACTTCCAATGGGGGCTAGAATCGACGGGATTGAAGCTAAAGGGCTTACTTCTGATTTTGAACTAATTGTTGACCACAACCCCGTTCTTGGAAGATTAGCCAACTCTACTCCAGAGCTTATAGTTGAAAAAATGGCTAACACAAAAAACTCAGCCTATTTCACTTTTTTGAATTCCAACTTAAAAAGAACAGTATAATAAACTACCAAAATGCTTATAATTGTTTAATGCGTGTTTTTTATATGGGTAGGAAAGAATTAATAATGGTCACATTACTTTTCATGTTAGTTGTAGGAACAATTTTATTTTTTACTTTAATGAATCTAAATGAAAGCGAGGAATTCAAATTTTCTATTACGGGATCTAGCACATACGAAGAAAGACCTGTTGTTAGAAACGACGTAAAAAACGAAGATTTTATTCAAAGATGCAACAAAGGTTGTAATTAGGATAAATTATTTGCAAAACATTTATAAAACGAGGGAAATTAGAGTTATTATGGAAAAAGATATAGGAAAAATAACAAAAAATCCAACAACAGAAGTTGTAATTCGAGTTGACGACTTTGGCGGAAGACCGGGTTTGACAATAAGAGAATTTGTTACTTCAGATAGATATACTGGTTTTACAAAGGCAGGAGTTCGAATACTTGGTGCAGATTTTAAAAAATTTAAAGAAATGATAAATTCAATTGATGAAAAAGATTTGCCAATTGTAGAAGCAGAATTCAAAGAAGCACCAAAAAAAGATTCTAAGAAAAAAGAAACTCAAGAAGAGTTTGATGATTACTAAGAGTATTTTTCTGAGACAATTAAATTTAAATAGTATTTTTCTTTTTTTAAATTATGTTAGATATAAACTTTGTTCGTGAAAACCCTGAAGCAGTTAAGAAGAATATATTAAAGAAATTTAAGGAAGATAAAGTTATTTTAGTTGACGAAGTTTTGAAGTTGGATTCTGAATGGAGAAAAATAAAATACGATGAAGATAAATTGCGGGGAGATAGAAATCGTGTTTCAAAAGAAGTTGCTCAGGCGATGAAAGATAAGGATTCTTCAAAAGCAGAGGAGCTAAAAAAAGAAGCAAAAGAAATTCCAGAAAAAATTGAAAAACTAGAAGAAAGAAGAAAAGAATTAGAAAGTGAAATAAAATTAATAATGTATAAAATTCCGAATATGATTCACGATTCTGTTCCTCTAGGAAAAGATGATAGCGAGAACGTTGAATTAGAAAAAATTGGCGAACCGAAAGTTCCTTCTTACGAAATTTTTAATCATGCGGAATTAGCGGAAAAATTACAATCTGCAGATTTTGACACCGCGAGAAAAACCTCTGGAACTGGATTTTATTATTTGAAGGGCGATTTATCTAGATTACATTATGCGATGTTTTCTTTTGCAAGAGAGTTTATGATTAAACAAGGATTTGAATTTGTTATCCCGCCTTTTATGATTCGTAGAGATGTTGTCGAGGGAGTAATGAGTTTTACAGAAATGGATAATATGATGTATAAAATTGAAGGAGAGGATTTATATTTAATTGGAACGAGCGAACACTCAATGATTGGAATGTTTAAAGACAAAAATTTATTTTC
>CAZLZF010000022.1:0-2526 GCA_964563945.1 Candidatus Woesearchaeota archaeon | reverse complement strand
GAAAAACAAGAAATGATTGTTATTTGCGAACCGGAAGATTCTTATTCGTGGTATGAAAAAATGTTGCAATTTACCGTCGATGTTTTTAAAGCAATGGGAATTCCAGTTAGAAAATTAGAATGTTGTTCTGGAGATTTAGCAGATTTGAAAGCAAAAAGTGCAGATGTTGAAGCGTGGTCTCCACGGCAAAAAAAATATTTTGAAGTTGGTTCTTGCTCGAATTTGACAGAAGCGCAAGCCAGAAGATTAAATATTAAAATAGAGGGAAAGGGCAAAACTTATTTTGCTCACACATTAAATAACACAGTTCTTGCTTCGCCTAGAGCATTAATTGCTTTGATGGAAAATTGCCAACAAAAAGACGGCTCAATTGTAATTCCAGAAGTTTTAAGACAATACATGGGCGGACAAGAAAAAATAGAAATCAAAAAATAAAATGATAAAATTTCCGTGTGCAGAAACAAATTTAGAAAGTGTAAGGAAATTGGAGGATTTACCAGGATATGAATTTTCATCTAGTTTTAAAATTTTTGAAGAAACTCCCCATTCAAGATTTTTTTTACATCAGTTTCCTAAAATTACGGACGTCAAACTTCCGAAATTAGAAGTGGAACTTAACAAGGTTTCGAGGTTTATTTTTTCTGACGGATTAGTTGGGTTTTTTGAAGTTGGATATGAAAACGATCAGAATGTCAAATTTTTTGAATCAAGAAGCTACGATTTTTTTTCAAGAGGATTTGTGGGGGAAAGATTTTATAAAAAAAATGGAGAGTATTTGGATGAAAATGGAATTCTTACAAAAAATATTGGAAACAATTCTCCCGAGGGAATTTTACCTTCGATTTACCTTTTAAAATCAGACAACGAACTGGGAAGAATTTTTATGAAAAATTATATTATAAAAAATGACTCTGAAAAAGAAAAATATGAAAAAGGAATTAAGTTCAAAATTGCAATATCTGCCAGTAGAGATGGAGAAGAAATTTTAAAATCGTTGAAAAATAAAATGCTTTCTTTATATGGAAAAGAATATCAAAGGGTAGATTTAAATAATTAAGTTTTTTTATTTGTCTATGAAAAGAGAAAATTGGATACCGCTTGTTTCTGGATGTTTGTCTGGTTTGGCTGGTTCTATTTTAGTTAGCGAATTTGATTTTAGTTTATTTTTTGTGGGTTTAGTCGGAATTGGGATTGGAACCCTTGTTACTTATATTTTTAGTTTTTTTAAGTAGTTAGAATTATTTAAAAACCATTGAAACTTATTTTATTTAATTAAATAGGAGGAAAAAAGATGAGTGTCGTTCATTTAAGTGAAGAGAACTTTGAAAAATTTTTGGATACCGAATTGCCCGTCGTAGTAGATTTTTGGGCTTCTTGGTGTGGTCCTTGTCAAATGATGGGTCCAGTTTTTGAAAATCTTTCAAAAGAATTTTCTGAAAAAATACATTTTGCAAAAATAAATGTAGATGAAGAACAAACTCTCTCTTCAAAATTTGGCATCCAAGGAATTCCTTGCCTAATTGTTTTCAAAAACGGCGAAGAATTTGATAGAATTGTTGGATATAATCCAGAGGATGCATTAAGAGAGAAATTGAATTCTTTTCTATAATTAAATATTTTTATTTATTTTTATTTCTTTATCTAGAACTTCTTGAGTTTTTTTTGGGTTGTTTCTACAAGAGTATTCTAAGATATTTGATTTTGCGTGCGCTGGATCGTATTTCACTCCTTTTGACATTAATGCTCTTTCGTGGAGTTCGTGAATTAAAACGAAAGGAATTTCTTTTTTATATAAATCGTCGTCGATCCAAACCTCTCCTTTTGGAACAAATTCGTAAACAAATTCGTGTCCGCCTTGTGTGAAGTCTGTGTAAAAAAGTGCTCTAACTAATTCCCCTTTTACCAACCAAACTTTACATTTTTCTGAGCTAACTCTTTTCATAAAAGTTTTATGAATTTTTTTTATTATTTTCTCTTGGTTGTTTTTTTCTTTTTCTAATCTTTGGACGACCTTAGATTTTTCTCTTTCTGCTTCCTCGATGTCACATGCGATTTTTGCGGCTTTTTTTCTTGGAATTCCTTCTTTAATCATTTTATTCATGATTAACATACTTTGAATGTAATAGTCAATTTCTTTCTTTTTTGTTGCTTCTAAATCAATCCAAAATTCGTTTTCGGGAATGAAACTGAATTGATAGTGCTGGGCGTAATTTGTAAAATCTTTTTCTAATTTTCTTCGAATCCAATATCCGTTAACTAACCAGACGGAAAAACCGGCAATTTCAGAAATCTTTTTTATGTAGGGTTTTTTTACCATCTCTTTTAATAGTTAAGACAGTTGTTCTTTAAATAGATTTCTTGTATAGAAATTGATATTAGTAAGATTTAAAAATCATTTTGGATAATGAGATATATCAAGTATGTCTCGATAGCATAAGCACTTCCCTGAAAAACGGAAACCGGCTTAAACCATCGAGAAAAATTGAAGCCTCGATAGCATAAGCGCTCACCTGAAACACGGAAACC
>CAZLZF010000021.1:0-9546 GCA_964563945.1 Candidatus Woesearchaeota archaeon | reverse complement strand
TATAATAGGCGTTTAGGAGAAATTGAGGAAGCTATTGCCTCGCGTGAGGGTAAGAAGGCGCAAAGGAAAGGGTAAAATTTATTCCTTAGAGGAAGATTTACAACATCTTTTTACATAGTTATAATGGTCGTTAAAACAAGTTTCTACAAATGTTGCACTCTTTTTTGATAAATTTTTTGATTCTCCTTCTCCATAATGGGCTTGTGGAAAGTTTGCAACTAAAAATTCTCTCATCAGTGGAATTTTGTCTTTCTTTCTTTCTTTTATTTTATCCATTTTTTCTTTTCTTAAATAATTGTCTTTGTAACCGTTAATATCCAAAGCAGATTGTTCTAAGCAAATTTTTGAGGTGTATCCGTGTTTAATTAAAAAATTATGTATTCCTGAAAGATATTCTTTTATTTCGGGTGCTTCTTCTCCTTTTTCCAATCCGAATCCAAAAGTTCTATTTATTCGATGATTCCCTTGTTGACTTGAAAGATTTAGTCCATAGCCTCTTTCGTTGTAGTCCCCTAATACTGTTGGAAAAATTTTTCCGTAAAATCTTGTTTTTCCGGGGAGAGGAATGTTTTCTAAAACAAAATTAATTATTTCTCCTGGCATAAATATTGAGTCTAAGGATTTTGGTTTTGAAATTATTCCTGCTTGAGAAAAGGGCAAAATTAATTTTTTTGAATTTTCTTCTGCTGATCCCGTAATTTCGTCTTTATCGTGTTCGAAATCTTCGTATATCTCTTGCAAATATGCCCCTCTTGAAATTGCATCTCTTTCTCGAGAATTTTCTCTAAAGAAAGGATTCTTCATTCCATCATAGGTTGAAACCGTTTTCATTCCCATAATACTGTTACTACTATATAGTATTTAAATCTTTTGAAAATCAATTTTCTTTATCTTCAAACATTTTTTAAAGTGTTTTATTCTAAATAATTTATGACTAATGAATTTACATGGCATAAGGTAGATGAGAAAGAGAAAGAACAGATAAAAGAGAAAGCAAAGGAGATAATGGATTGTTTTTCAAAAAAAGTTGGAGAGGTTACTTTAGAAGATAAAAATTTTAAAATTAGAGAAAATTCTAGAAGAACTGATTTTAATTTAAATCCAAAGATAAATAGAGAAATAATGTTTTCAAATGCTAAAGAAAAAAATAATGATTTTATTCTTTCGGAGAGAAAAAAATGGTAAGCGCATTAAAACGATTAAAAGAATGTTTAGAAAAAATAAAAAAAGAGAATAAGGAAATTAACGCAATTTTAGAATTGAGGGACGAAGAAATTTTAATAAAAGAAGCTAAAGAAATAGATAAAAAAATTTTAGAAAAAAAGGCAGGAATTCTTGCAGGAAAAGTAATTACTTTGAAATCAAATATCTGTTTTGAAGGAATGCGTCCGACTTGCGCATCAAAGGTTTTAGAAAATTATTCTTCTTCTTACAATGCAACGATTGTAGAAAAAATAATTAAAGAAGATGGATTAATAATTGGTTATTGTAATCAAGATGAATTTGCTTCTGGCGGTTCTGGTGAGACGAGTGCGTATGGGGTTACAAAAAATCCTGTCGATATAAAAAGAATTCCTGGAGGTTCTTCTTCGGGGTGTGCTGCTGCGGTAAAGGCAGATTTTTGTGATATTTCTTTTGGTTCGGACACGGGAGGTTCTATAAGAAATCCTGCCTCAAATTGTGGGGTTGTTGGAATAAAGCCTACATACGGGGCGGTTTCAAGATATGGTTTAATTGATTTATCGATGAGTCTAGATCAAATCGGGCCGATTGCAAAAAATGTCGAGGATGCTTCTCTCGGATTAAAAACAATTCTTGGAAAAGATGAATTTGATTCAATTAGTCAGGAGTCAAAAGAAATTGATTTAAAAAGAATAAAAGAACCTCTAAAAAAATTGAAGGTAGGAATTTTAGATTTTAATTTAGGAGACAAAGAAATTTTTGATTTAGTTGAAAAAAGAATCATTGATGTTTCTAAAAAAAATAATTGGGAATTTGAGAAAATAAAAATTTCTCTTTTGGATTTGGCGGTGGAGACTTATTATCCTTTAGTTTATGTTGAGCTTTTTTCAGGAACGAGAAAATTTGATGGAAGAAAGTATGGCGAAGCGATTGAAAATTTTGCTGGTCCAGAGGTTTTAAGGAGAATTTTGGGCGGCTCCGAAATAACCAAATCTGAATATGAAGGAAGGTATTATGATAAAGCACTTCAAATAAAAGAAAAAATAAAAAAAGAGTTTAAAAAAATCTTTGAAAATTTTGATTGTATTTGTTCTCCAACTACGCCAAAATTACCTTGGAAACTTGGAGAAAAAATTTCTATTGAAGAAGGATATTCTTTTGATATTTTGACTGTTCCGGCAAATCTTGCAGAAATTTGTGCAGGGGTTGTTAATGTTGGCGAGATAAAAGGGATTCCTGTAGGAATGCAAATAATGTGTGATAAGTTTAAAGAAGAGAAACTGTTAACGATTTTAGATAAAATAGAAAAATAAAGTTTATCCAATTCTGCAACCGTTTTCTATTTCTTTTTCTGGAGAAATTAAAACTACTTTTGAATGATTTTCTGTTGATGCGGCCAAAAGCATTCCTTGGCTCTCAATTCCTCTAAGAACTCTCGGTTTTAAATTTGAAAGATAAATTATCTTTTTATTTTCTAATTCTTCTTTTTTATAAAATTCTTTTATTCCCGCACAAATTGTCCTCTCTCCAATTTCTCCAACATCGAGTGTTAATTTGAAAAGTTTATCTGCTCCAGAAATTTCTTCAACATTCTTTATCTGCGCTACTCTCAAATCAATTTTTTCCCAATCGGGAAATTCTATTATTCCTTCCATAGCAATATTTTGTTTTTTAACTTTATTAATTTTTTGGATAAATTCGTTATAAAACTAAAAAATATTTAAACTCTCGTTTTCTTTATTATTTATGTTTGGTAAAAAAAGTTGCGTTGCTTGTAATAGAAAGATAAGTAAAAGTTTTAATTTTTGTCCTTATTGTGGCGTTAGAAATATGAAATTGGAAGATTATGGTATGCTTGGTTTAGAAGATAATCATAACTCTCACCAGCCAATTATTGCGCCAAAAAGGAAGTCTTTTATGGATTCTCTTATTGACCGGGCGATGGAAAGTGCGATAAATGCAATTGAAAAAGATTTTCAAAAGGAAGAGGTTGGAGGTCAAAAAAAGATTCCAAAGCAAAATTTTCAAATTATGATTAATGGGCAAAAAGTCGATCCTGCTTCTTTGGGATTTACCTCTCAACCAAAAAAAACTGTCTCAAAGGTTTCTAAACTTTTTGATGAGAGAAGAAGGAAAAAATCACAGGAACTTCCTGAAAAAGAACCCAAAACGAGTGTTCGTAGATTGTCTAATAAGGTTTTATATGAAATAGATATTCCGGGGGTAAATTCTTTAGAAGATATTTCTATAAATCAGTTGGAAGATTCTATAGAGATAAAAGCAATTTCATTAAAAAATTCTTATAAAAAACTTATTCCGGTAAGTTTACCCATAAAACATTATTCTGTTAGCAGAGGAAAACTTACTTTGGAGCTTGCTTCTGATTAATTTTTTTAAAATTTCAATACCGAAACATATTTAAGATAATTTTTGTTAATTTCTAATATGTTAGATAAATTTTTAGAAGAGGTTGTGGTCTCTATCGTCGGTAAACCTGGTGAAAAACTGGCCGGAATTTTATATAGTAAAAAGCATGTTAATGAATTTAACATTTCTAAAAAATTGGAAGTTACAATAAACCAAGTTAGGAATTATTTGTATAAACTTTCTGATTTCGGGGTTGTTTCTTCAATAAGAAAAAAGGATAAAAAAAAGGGATGGTATACTTATTTTTGGAGAATTGAAGTTTTAAAGGCTTTAGAATTTTTATATCAAGGATTAAACGATAAAAAAGGACAGTTAAGTGAAATGGGTGATAATCGTCAAAAAAATGAGCATTATATTTGCGAACGTTGTAATTTAGAGTTTGACGAAGAAAACGCCTTACTTATGAATTTTACTTGTGATGAATGTGGGGGTATTTTTGTAATTAAAGATAATACCAAATTAGTTAAGGATATAAATAAGGCTGTGGGAGATATGGGTTCAAAATTAGTCCTTGTTGAAAAAGAAATTGAAAAAGAAAAAGCAAAATTGGAAAAAATTAAAGAAAAAGAAAATAAAAAGATTGAAAAAGAAAATGAGGCTAAAAAGTTGGAAAAGAAACTTGCAAGACAAAAATTAGCAAAAGAAAAAAAGGAAAAAGAGGCAGCTTTAAAGAAAAAGGATCCTGGGAAAAAAGTTTCTAAAGTGAAGGCGATTTCAAAAAAAGCCGTAAAAAAGATAATAAAAAAAGTTGTTAAAAAGGTCGTTAAGAAAAAGGAAAAAAAAGTTTCTAAGAAAAAATGAGGATTGTTTATAAGAAAAAAAGTTTTTGGGAAAGTATTAGCTTGACGGTTAAAATAATCGTTTTTACAGTTTTAACTTCGCTTTTAGGATATATTTTTCTATTGTCTTTCGGAGAGGGATTTTTTTTAAATTATGTCGCAATAAATCCTCTTTCTCTTTTTACCCAGTTTAGTTTGTGGACTTTTATTACAAGTATTCTTGTTCATGGTAGTTTTTTTCATCTTGCTGCAAACATGTTCTCTTTATTTTTTCTAGGAAATTTTTTAGAAAAGTTAATTGGAAGTAAAAGATTTTTTTGGGTTTATTTGATTTCGGGTCTTTTTGGAGGTATTTTTTATGTTGCTTCGGCGTATTTATTTGGGAATCCAAATATTTCGGCAGTTGGTGCTAGTGGGGCGATATTTGGTTTATTGGGTGTTTTAGCAGTTTTAACTCCACATTCTAAAATCTATTTGATTGTTGGTCCTTTGATTCTTTTATTTTTGCAAGTTGTTTTATCAAATTTTATTCCTCTCTCTTTTTTTAGTGCTTTTAATTTAATTATCAATATTTTATTTTTTCTTATGCTTTTTTCTATGTTTTCTTTTAATTCTTCTTTTAGAAAATTCGCAATACCTTTAGAATTAAAGATGTGGGTTCTTCCGATTGTTGCAATTGTTCCTTTGGTTGTTGTAGGGTTTTTTGTTCCTCTTCCGATAGGAAATTCTGCGCATATTGGTGGGCTTGTTTTTGGTTTACTTTATGGGTATTATTTAAGAAAAAAATTTCCAAATAAAACAAGAATTATAAGAAATATGTTTCGATGAAAAAGAATAAATCAAAATCGTTTAAAGAAGTTTTTTTAGATAGCTATAATTTTGTTTTAGATTCTAAAAATTTTATTTTTATTTCAGCATTTATTTTCTTTTGTTTTTTTAGTTTAGGGTTTGTTCTTTATCCTTCTTCCGGAATTTTAGAGATGATTCAAAAAATGATTAATGAGCTTTTAGTAAAAACTGCAAATTTTGGATTTTTGGAAATGTTCTGGTTTATTTTTTTAAATAATCTTCAGGCAAGTTTTTTTTCGATGGTTTTTGGGGTTTTCTTTGGGATTTTTCCATTTATAGTTCTTATCTTAAATGGTTATTTTGCAGGTTTTGTTTCTTATTTGGCAACGCTTTCATCTGGTTGGGGTTCTATTTTTAGTCTGATTCCTCACGGAGTTTTTGAGCTTCCTGCAATTTTTATTTCAACAGCACTTGGATTTAGGGCGGGTTTTTTTGTAATTAGAAAAGAAAAAGTTGGTTTTTTGGAAATTCTTTATTCTTGTTTGAAAGCATTTATTTTTATTGTTTTGCCTCTTTTATTTGTTGCCGCTTTTATAGAATCGGGACTAATTTTGTTCTTTAGTTAAATTTGAAAATTCTTTTATGAATTCTGGTATTTCATCTACTTGTATTTGGGCGCCTGCCGCGTTTTTATGCCCTCCGCCAATTGCCGCCTTGAATTTTGGGATGATTTCTAAAATTTTTTTCTTTACATTTTCTCCTCGTGTGGAAATATTTGCCCGGGTTCCTCTTTTGTAGATAACAACAACGTATTTTTTTGGAAATATAAAATGTAACTCATTGGCGATTTCTGCACTCATACTTGTTTGTCCAGAATATTCAAAAAATAAAATTTCTTCTTCTTCATTAAATTTTTTAACCGCTTTTTGAACAAATTTTTTTCTCTTTTTTTCAATAAAATTGAATTTTTCTTTTACTTCTTTTATTTTGTCGTTTTCTTGAAGGATTTGTTCAGGAGAAGTTACTTTTGTTAGATATTTTAACATTTTTACTACATTTGTGGTGGTATCCATTAATCCGGCATTTAACATTCTTGATATTTTTCCAATTTCTGAGTTATACAATACTTCAAAGGGTTCTTTTGTTTTTATTCCGAGACTTGGATACTCTTCTAAGAATTTTAAATAATTTTCCGACATGAAACTGTCTGAGATGCATCCCATGGTTTCTATCCATAAATCTTCTTTTTTATTTGTAATTTTATAAGATAAATACGTTACAGGTTCTCCGACTTCTTTTTTTTCTTCAAATGAGTTATAATAAAAAATTTCTTCGGGAATTTTTGTGTTTGTTTCGTGATGGTCTATCCAAACTACGGGGATGTTGTTGTTTTTTGCTTCGGCGAAGAATTCTTGGCTCACATTTGGTTTGTCTAAAATGAAAATGTAGTCCGAATTTAGCTCATTTACTCTTCTATATAGAGATAAATCGACATTTGGAAACGTTTTTGCAACGACCCCTTTTCCTCTTTCAATAAATCTTTGTAAAAGAAGGAAAGAGCATAATCCGTCGCAATCGTTATCGAAAAAGAATACTGGATTTTGAGCTTTTTCTAGATGTTCACGTATTTCTTCAATCTCTTTTTTTGTAATCATGAAATATTGTTCTTTTTTAGATTAATAAAAGTAGCTATTTTGTTAATTATTCGTTAAAAATATAAGAATATCCCTATAAGATTTTGGGGTTTAAAAGGTTTTCAGTACTTTTTTTGGGTGCCAAAACGCTTATAAAAGAGCATTTTTTCATAGTTTTACGTGGAAGAAAAAAGAAATTTATCTCCCAGTGAAAGGATAAAACCTTTTGCGTTTAGTTTAGTATTTTTTGAAAAAAGCGCAGAAAAAATTATCCGAGCTTGTAGTAGTTTAAGCACTTTTAAGAAGAAACAGGCAGAAAATGAAGAAAAATCTTCTCAAGGTAACTCTTTGGAAGTTCTTTCTGGGAATTTGGGCCCGAATCTTTTTGAAAGTGAAAAGCAATTAAAAGGAATACCCACAAATTTCGGAAACCCTGTTTTAAAAAATATTAGAGAAATTTATTCTTTTGGGGGAAATTATTCCGGAAAAAGGGCAAGTTACAAGAGTAGTTTTATTTCTGGGTCTAGTCAAAAAAATTCAGAATATGGTGGTGTTGCGAATTATCAAGAAGGTTTGGGAGAAGATATAGTTCCTCTTTTTATTAAAGAAGTTTTAACCTTTAAATTTTAATCTTCTATTTTTTGGTATAAAATTAGAAATTTTCTCGCTCGAAGCTTTTCCAGTTCCAAGAAAATAATCTTTGTATTTCATTATTAAAAATTGCCTTTTTCCTGTTTTAATGTTTAATTCTGAACCGTGCATCCATTCTTCTGCTTGTTTTTCGTCTAGTTCAAAAATTCCTTTTTTTATTTGATTTCTTAATAGGTGGACTCCTTCAAGTGAAAGTCTAATTTCTCCTTTTTGTTCTTTAGCAAAATAAACGCCGATTCTTTCTATTACAAATGTTTTTTCAACTTCGGAAATTTCTTTTATTGTCAAATCTCCTTGATATAAAAAAATTCTCTCTGTTCCACGCATTAAAAGAATTCCAGGAATTGTTTCTATTCCAAAATCTCTATTTAGTTGTTCTAGAATTTCATTGAACTTTTTTTCATCTAAAACTCTTAATCGTTCAAAGGTCATTTTCAATCTCCTTAATTTTTTTAAATTTTGAAACAAAAAATCCTTCGGTGTCGTTGTCTTGAGGATAAACTCTTGAGCATAGTTTTACTTTTTCGTTGAATTCTTTTCCTTCCCAGTTAGTTATTCCTTCTCTTGTTTTTATTGGTAAATTTGTTGGAACAATTTCTATTGTATCTTTGAAATATTCAAGCATTTCACTTACAACTTCTTCATTTTCTTCCGGCGCGTGGGTGCAGGTAGAATAAATCATTTCTCCACCAACCTTTAATGCTTTAAACGCGGATTTGAATAGTTTTTTTTGTAATGTTGATAAAGATTTTACAGTGTTAATACTCCACATCAAATATGTTTTAGGGGTGCTTCTTAATGTTCCTTCTCCAGAGCACGGAGCGTCAACGAGGATTTTGTCAAATTTTAATTCTGGATTGTATTTTAGAACTTTTTGACAAAATGCGACGCCATCTTTTTTTGTGACAATTGTGTTTGTTACAGAGCATCTTTCTACATTTGAACAAAGAATTATAATTCTCCCTATTGAAACTTCATTTGCAATTATATTTCCCGTGTTTTCCATCATTGCGGCTGCTTGTGTTGTTTTTGAGCCTGGCGAAGCACATAAATCTAAAAATTTTTCATGAGGTTTTGGGCAAAGAGAAATTATTGGGAGCATTGAAGCTAATTCTTGAACATAATAATATCCTAAAAGATGTTCTAAAGAACGGCCGAGTTCTCCAGGTAAAAGAGGTTCTATTGTTTCTTTTGAATTTTCTTCTGATGTTTCTGATGAAATTACACATTTTTTTCCTTCTACAATTATTACTTCTGGATGATTTTCCCAAGGGCAAGAAATTTTCCATCCTTTTTCCTCTAATTTTTTCTTTAGTTCTTTTGTAGAAATTTTTAGGGTATTACAACGAATTGATTTTAGTATCGGTTTTTTTACGAATTCTTCGTATTTTTCAAATTCTTCTCCTAAAAGTTTTTGCATCCTTTCTTTAAAGAGCGGCTTCATTTCGGGAATTTTTCTTTTATCCATTAAAAAATATAACAAATGGGACTTTTAAAACTAATGGAGAGAAATTTTCCATAAATTAATAAATGCTATTTTAATATAAAATATATGAATAAAAGAGGAATTGTTTTGGTGTTCGTATTTTTGCTATTCTTAAGTGTTTTTGTTTCTGGAGCAAAGGTTTCTTCAGAGATTTATGATTATCTTTCTGAAAATGAAACTGTTCGAGTTTTTGTTAAAATTGCTGAAGAGCCAAAAAGTTTGAAAAGTTTTTCTACGAAATCTTTAGAAGAATCAAAAGGAATTAAAGATAAGTTAAATGTGATTCATGATTTTGGGGATGTTGTTTCAGTGGAATTAAATAGAAGTCAAATAGAAGAATTAGAAAATTCTTCTGAAGTTTTGGAAATTTATCCTGTTATGAAGATGCATATTTTTTTAGATAGCTCGGTTCCGGTTGTTTCGGGTAATTCTGTTTGGAAAAAGCAGATAGAAGGAATTAATTTAACTGGAGCAGGAGAAACGGTTTGTGTTGTGGACACGGGGGTTGATTTTACTCATCCTGCTTTGGTTGGAAAGAATTTGACTTGTGTTATAGATTGTATTTATAAAAATTGTACTCAAGATTGTTCTATTGGAG
>CAZLZF010000020.1:0-9614 GCA_964563945.1 Candidatus Woesearchaeota archaeon | reverse complement strand
ATAGATATTCTTCTCCCGGGTGATTTTTAGAAATCAATTCAGAGATACTTCTTAAACAAGATTCTCCGGGATATCCTTTGGCCCCTTCTAATACAAGTAGTTTTCCTTTTCCCATATAATTGTTTATTCAAAGATTATTTTTTAAATAACGATAAGAAATTATTCCTTCATTTCAATCTTTATATTGACTGATTTTGGAATTTTCATCTTCATAATGCTATGGATTATTTTGTCGTTTGCCGGAAGGTCAATTAATCTTTTGTGAATTCTCATTTCAAAATTGTCAAAAGTAGCACTACCTTCTCCACAAGGAGATTTTCTTGTTGTAATTTTTAACTTTTTTGTAGGTAAAGGAACAGGACCACTAATTGAAATCCCTGCCTTCTTCGCAGTGTCTTTAATCATATCGCAAATTTTATTGAGCATGTCAATATCTACACTGTTGAGTTTTATCCTTATTTTTGCCATACTATAAATCTATGAAATGAGTTTAAAAACCTTTTTATGATATTTTTTATTACTATGGATACTTATTTAAATGAACGCTACCTTAAAAATTAAAAGAGGAGTAAAATGAACAAAAAATTAAGAGAAACCTTGATACAAACCGGACTAAAAGTTGCAAAAAGGGGCGATGGAGCTTTATTTGTGGTGGGAGAAACAAAATATAAAACAATGGTTCCTCAAGCAATTCCTTCTTTTAAAGTTGTAGATAATCCCAAACTTTTAGAAACTTTAGCTTTAATCGATGGGGCGGTAATAATCAAACCGAACGGATATTTAGAGGCCTACGGTGCAATGATAAAAACAACGACCGTTTTCAAAAATCACGGAACAAGGCATAGCGCGGCAGTAAGCGCAGCAAAAGGAAATAATTTTGTTTTAATCGTTTCGGAGGAAGAAAGAAAATTAAAAATATTAGAAAAAGGAAAAATGATCCTTCAAATAGACGCTTTACAAAAAAATGTTGAAAAATCGGTTAGTGGCGTAGTTTTGGCTCTTGAATCAGTTGGTGCTGGAACAATAGGGATGCTAGGAACAAGTATTTTGGTTCCCGGATTAGGAATTTCTTTTTTACCAGGAGTAGTAATTTTTGGTTCGGTTTACTATCTCGGAAAGTTTTTTGGTAAAACTTCAAAATAGTTCTGTTAAATTTAAAAAGAGAACTCGTTTATAGAACTGGAAACTAAAATGGTAAACGAAAAAAAAGAGATTGAAAGAACAAAAAAATTAAGTATCGTAGAAGGGAGTTTCTCAGTTTTACAAAACGGATTCGGAACAAGCCACATAACTCCTTATGCACTTGCGCTTGGAAAAGGAAATCCATACACGACGACATTTATAGGACTTTTAAGTTCTCTTCCTTCGGTTTTAGGAAATATTGCTCAACTTTCTACGCACGGTTTAATGAAAAAATATTCAAGAAAAAGTATTATTTCTCTATTTGTTTTTTTACAAGCTTTAATGTGGATAGGAATTATTTTTGCTGGAACTGCATTATTATTCTTACATCTTAGTTCAACTATCTCTCTTACTATCTTACTTATTTCTTATTCGCTTTTAATTTTTTTTGGGGCTTTTGCAGGTCCGCCCTGGGTTTCTTTAATGAAGGACATTGTAACAAAAGAAAGAGGCGCATATTTTGGAAAGAGAAACGCGATAACTGGAGCAATTTCCTTGGCTACGTTTGTTATTGGCGGACTAATAATAAATAGAATTCAAGAGCCTTACGTTCTATATGGATTTTTTATATTCTTTACAATCGCTATGATTGGTAGAAGTATCTCTGCATATTTATTTTCAAAACACTATTCTCCAAAATTAGAAATCGAAGATGGATTATATTTCAACTTTTTTCAATTTGCAAAAAAAATGCTTTTTAATAACTTTGGGAGGTTTACTGTTTTTGTGGCTTTGTTTGCGTTGGCAAGAGCAATCGCCTCGCCTTTTTTCTCTGTTTATATGTTAAACAATTTAAAGTTCAGTTATCTTCAATGGACTTTTGTAACTTTTTCTGCCGCTTTGGCATCATTAATTTTTGTTCCAATGTGGGGAAGATTTTCTGATAAGTATGGAAATATAAAAATGATGAAAATAACCGGAATTATCACTCCGACTCTTCCAGTTCTTTGGATTTTTTCTATGCCTCTTTTAAATAGTTACGGTGCATCAACAACCTTCGTTTTGCTTTGTTTTTTTGAATTATTTAGTGGAGCAATTTGGGCAGGATTTAATTTGGCCACTTCAAATTTTATTTATGACGCAGTAACTCGCCAAAGAACCGCAATTTGTTATGCATATCACAGCTTGATTGCTTCAATTGGTGCATTTATTGGAGCAACAATTGGAGGATTTATTTCTTCTAGAGATATTTTCTTTTTCGGGTACGGACCTATCGTGTTGGTATTTACAATATCGGCAGTTGCACGAGCAATTGTTTATTTTACAATGATAAGAAGAGTAAAAGAAGTTAGAGAAGTTGAAGCATTTGATTGGAGTAAAAACTTTAAGAAATCTGTAACTCCCTTAACAAATAAAAGGTTGTTAGATATGTTTGCAACAAAACATTTACACAAATAATTAACAACAATATAGTTTATCGCACTTTCTTTCTTTATTCGGGTTTCCAAAAGGATTTCCAAATTCTCTGAAATTATTCATCATTTCTTTAGCACTTTCTGGCTCTATTCCTTCTTTAACCAATTCTTCTCGTATTTTTCTCATCATTTCAGGTAAGTCAATTTTCATAGGGCAATTTTCGCTGCACTGTTTACAAGTCGTGCAAAAAAATGCACCGTTTTTATATGCGTCTTCTTTTGAATCTCTAAAATAAGAACCTATGACTCCTTTTGAACCGGCAAAAGATTTTGAGCCGTATTTAGAGAATATTTGATGATAAACCGGACAAAAATTTAAACACGCGCCGCAATTTATGCAGTACAATATCTCTTTAAATTCTGAATTTAAAATTTCTGTTCTTTTATTGTCTAATAAAATTAAGTAAACCTCTTTTGCTCCTTGAGCCCCTGTTACCAATTTATTTTGAATGTCTGCAGTTTTACTCGGTCCAGAAATTACACTAACATAAACAGGATATTCTTGCCCGGTTCCAAAAATTCCGGCAGCACGAACGATTTCAAATGCATCTTCTCTACGCGAAACAATTTTATCAAAGCTTGAAATTATAATATGTTTTTCGGGAATTCTCGAGGTTAAAGAAATATTTCCTTCGTTTTCTAAAATAAAAATGCTCCCTTCTGAACTAATAACATTCGCTCCGGTAATTCCGACCTTTGCCTTTAAAATTTTTTTTCTTAAATGTTCTCTTGCAAATTGTGCGATTGCTTCAGGTGTCGCCTTAACATTCTTTTTAAATTTAGATTTTATTTTTTGTGAAATTTCTTTTGGAGTAAAATTTAGTGCAGGCAAAACTGGATGTAAATCCTCGCCTTGGAAAAGCTGAACAATAAAATCTCCCAAATCAGTCTCAACGATTTCTTTTCCTTTTAATTCCTCGTTTAAATTTATCTCATTTGCAGTATTTGATTTTGATTTAATAATCAATTTTTCTTTTCCTATGATTTCTTTTATTTTTTTATTTGCTTCTTTAGCATCTATTGCTTCGATTACTTTTATTCCGTTTTTTTCTAAATTTTCTATCGTTATTTTTTTTAAATCAAAGATATTGTTTATAGAATCCTCTTTAATTTTTCTTAATTTTTCTTGTAAAATATTTTTTTCTTCTTCACTCAACAAAGCATCTCTTTTTTCCTTATAAGAATACATTATCGGTAAAATTTCTTTTTTGTTTCCTTCGTTCTCTTCTATTGTTTTTGTTAAATTAATTTGTTCCATCTTTTTTCTCCAAATCAAAAAATTGACTCAATTCCATTACTTTCAAATCTTTTGAATTTTCTTTTAAGTGAAGATAACACATCGGACAAGAAGTACAAAGAATTTTGGCGTTTGTTTCTTTGGCCATTTCTATTCTTTGTTTTGCAATTGAACTAGATAATTCCGGTTGATTTGTTTTTACTCCACTACCGCCACCACAACAAAAAGAGTAATTTTTTGAAAGTTTCATTTCTTTTAAACTTCCTGCCTCCTTTACAATATCTCTGGGCTCTTCATAAACTTCAGCATACCTTCCTAGGTGACACGGATCGTGATAAGTTATATCCACACCTAAATTTTTTGGAGAAATTTTTCCCTCTTTAATCGCTTTAGAAATTGTTTGAGTAACGTGTTCAACTTTTATATCCCATTTTTCTACAAGAGTAGGATAAATTTTATTAAACATATTGTAACACGCTGGGCACGGAGTAATTATTTTCAAAACTCCTCTTTCCTTAAATATTTTAAAATTTTTATTTGCAAGTTCTATCGCTTCCTCTTTATGTCCTGCATTTAATATCGGATTCCCACAGCACATTTCACTGTCTGAAAGAAGGATGTAATCAATTCCAATTTTTGAAAGTATTTTTTTATAGTTTTCATTTAAATCTTTAGCTACGAATTTTGTCAAACACCCAGGATAATACAAAACATTTCCACCAAACCACTTTTCTAATATTCCCATTATATAAAATTGTAAATTGAGTTTAATAAATATAACGAAAGTGCGATCATAACAATTCCTGCAGCAAGTCTCATCCATTTCTTATGTTCTTCTGTCCAGTTAGAAATTTTTTGTGTTTTCGTTCCAAAATACGCAAGAAGAACCATGACGAATAATGGCAAAACAAAAATTAAATTATAGATAAATAAATATCCTGCTCCAAAAGTTTTGTTAATATGCATGACACTTAAAATCGCAAGATAAATTCCCCCAGTACAAGGAAGTTCAACTAAAGCGACGATTATTCCTAAAAATATTACTGCCCAAACAGTTCCTTTTTTACTAACTCTTTCTAAAAAAGGTTTCACGCTCGAAGGTATTTTTAATGAAATTCCTTTCCCATACCAAAAGAAATCTTTTATTTCAATTAGACCCCCAAGAAGAACTAAAATTCCTGAAACGATTATAACATAATCCATTATTTGTGAATAGTTCATTAATATTTTCATTATTCCAAAACCAGCCGAAAAATAAACAATAAAAATTATTAAAACGTAAAGCAAGCCGTATTTTAATGCTCTTTTCGGAGAAGACATAGAAATCATAGTAGCAAGTAAAAAAATTAAAACCCCAAAAGCACAAGGATTTATTGAGTCCACAATTGCAGCAAGAATAATGCTACCTAAAGTAATTTTTTCAGCGTGTTGATTATCTGAAGAAGTTCTTCCCGGTTCTATTTTCTCAAAAGAAGAACATCCAAAAACTTCTTCTTTTAGATTTTTTATTATTGCAGAATCTCCCATAAGGTAAGAATAATTCTCACCACATCCTTCAACTTCTATAACTAAAAAAGGGATTCCCCTATTTTTTGTGCTTATTCCCAATTTATCTGCAAAATCGTTATACAACTTTCTGTTTGTTTCATTATTATATACTTCTAAAGAGAAAACATAGACAAACTCTGAAGAATTAATTTCTTCTAAGATTCCAGAATTCATTACAGTTTTACAATGCGAACAACCATTTCCCCAAAAGAAATAGACATTTTTATTGAGTGTTTCATTTTTATTTTCAATCTCTATTGAACTTGCAAAATAAGCAAAGCTAAATAAAATAAAAATAAACAAAATCGCCAACTTTTTTTCTTTATCCATTATCTTTTTAGGTTGAAACCCTTTTTAAAAGTTAGTTTCATTTTTTGAAACCAACATTTTTCAGTAATTCCAACAATTCTTTATCCAATATTATTGTATTTGTCATTCCCTCTTTTTTTCTAGAAAGTATTTTTTTATTTTCTAGTTTTGAAACAATTCTTGAACATTTAACTTTATCTAATTGTAGAACATTGCATAATTTACTTTGGTACATTTCACCCGAGTTATTTACTATTGCTTCAATTATTCTTTTTTCTTCTTCTTCTAAAAATAATAAAATTTTTTGAAATCCTTCCTGTAAATGCCCTTTTTCTTTTATATTGTTTAAACTTAGAAGATAGTAAATTAAAGAACCAATAAAAATTCCAAAAGAAGAAACAGAAACTATTACTACCCAAGGAGAAAGTTTACATCCACAAACCGAAGAGAAATTTTCTTGACTATAAAATGCAGTAAGAGAAATTATAAATATTGCAAAGGTTAATATTATTACAATTAAAAAAGGAGAGTTAATTTTGTTGCTCAATTTTTCTTTTATCATCCTATTTTAAAATTTCCTCCTTCTATTTTTATCGCTTTACCATTTATTATTGCGTCGGAAATTTTTTTTCTTGCCAAAGAAACAATCCTATGAAAGGTCGGTTGAGAGACATTCATTTTTTTAGAACATTCAGATTGTTCTAGTCCTTCCAAATCTTTTAATCTAATCGCTTCAAATTCTTCAACACTCAAAATCGTTTCTTTTAATTCTCTTAATGGAATTCCTTGCGGCTTAAAATATTTTACTTGAGGATTTAATAAAACTCTTCTGCAAATTTTAGGTCTTACCATTGTAACAAAATAATTCAAAAATATTTAAAGCTATTGGAAAATCACTTGTCGCTATAAAAAAATAATAGTTAAATATTGGCGACAAGTAAGTCTAGCAATTTTTGCTTTTATTCTATTTCTTCAAGCCGTTTTTTTATTGCTTCTTTTTCGCTTTCTATTTCTTTTAGGTCTGCTTCAAGAATTCTTTTTTCGTCATCCTTTGTTAAGGTAACCGGTGTAGAGAGTCTAGGTCGAAACCCGAATCCTCTACCGCAAAATCCTCTTCGCATTCCTCCACCGCATTGGCCCATTCCTCTTCCGGTCATTGGTCCTAATCCTTGTGGTCCTGTTTGATCTTGTCCTGGCATTTTTTCCTCCGTGTTTATTTAGTTATGAATATATATTCATAATACTATTTAAACTTTTTGTTTTTTAAAAATTTATAATTATCTAGAGAAAAAAAGGAAACTCTTATTGATGTAAATTTATTCTTGTAAAAAAAATTCTCGCTGGCTTAAGTGTTTGTCCTATTTTTTAATTAACATATCTAAGAATTTCACTTAATTTTTTTATTGTTCTTTTTAATTTATGTTTCATTGGTTCGTATTCTGATTCAATTAATAAAGCATCTATCCCCTATTTTTTTGCGGGCTCAAAATCCCATTTGTAACTCTCTCCAATTATTAACGCTTTTGATTTTGGAATTTTTTTCTCCCTTAGAAGTTTAGTAATTTTTTTCCCTTTCGATTTGTTGATTCCATGATCGGGCGTTGTATAAATTTCATCAAATAATTTTTCTAATTTAAAATGTTTGATTTTTTTATTAAGAATTTTTTCTGCTTCTTTTGTAGGAAAAGGAGAAGTTGAAATCACTATTGTAAAAATCCCTATTTTTTTTAATTTTTTTAATGTTGTTAAAACACCGGGCGTTAAAATTAAATGATTGTTGTGGTTCTTGAATCTTTTATCTCGGTAAAGCCAAACAGGATGCTTTGCATATTTTGTTTTATTTGGATGCCAAAGGGTTCCGTCCCCATCAAAAAATATTATCTCTTTTTTCATCTTTTATTTTATTATTTTTGGATATTATTAAATGTAATGAAAAATCTATAATGATCTTCTTTGGAGGGAATATTTTTAAGAAATATTTAGATAGATTCAAATTAAATTTTGTTTGAATATCAAGAAAAATTTGCGCTTTTAGTTTTAACCTCTACGCCAACCCCGATTGTAAGATTGCTTGAAAAGCAATCCATTTGTTACGCCCCGACCGGGATTCGAACCCGGGTTACAGCCTTGAAAGGGCTGTGTCCTTGGCCTCTAGACGAACGGGGCATATTTCCGTTCTTTGCACCGGACGTCTCTCGAGCAAATCTATTTGCAAGCTAGACGAACGGGGCATATTTCCGTTCTTTGCACCGGACGTCTCTCGAGCAAATCTATTTGCAAGCTAGACGAACGGGGCATATTCTCCCAAGGGATTGTTTAAAGAGGCCTTGGCCCCTAGATTGTTTGTTACGTCAAATAATCTAATTAAATTACAACTGAATATAAAAAATAGTTTTTAAAGCTTCCCAAAATAAAAAATTAGTGTGCTCACACCAGACATATGTCACCCCCTAAATTAATTTAGCAAAATCAAAATAAACTTCTGCTGGAGACTTCTTTTCTAAACTCGTATGAGGTCTAAAATGGTTATATCTCATTCTAAATAATTCTGCATCTTTGTTGCAGAATACAAATTCTTTATCAAGAGTTTGAAAGAATCTTTCAATCTTTCCAGAAGTTGTTGGAGAATGAACTGCTGTTCTAATGTGTTTAACCCCTCGACGGTTCAATGCCCTATCAAACTTAGAATGTTTACTTTTAGAGCCAAATATTGAACCGTTGTCTGTTAAGATTTCTCTTGGTTTTCCATTGATTTTAAACAAACCCTCAAGTATCTGAATTATAGAATTGGTTGACAATTTGTTGAGAGCAAACAATCCCAAGCAATACCTCGAGCAGTCATCAATTACCGCAAAGCAATACTTGCCTTCAATCTTTTGGTCAGAGATATCCATTTGCCATAAGGAATTTGGATGTTTCCTTTGCCAACGAATGTATTTAACTTGTTTTCTTCTGTTTGGGTTGGGTCTTGTTAGATTATACTTTTTTAAAATCTTATTGACTATTTTATGAGAAATGCTTGGAATAAATTTCACAATCTTATTTTCTCCCCAACCAGTTTTCTTTCTTATATTTATTATTTTTTCTTCAATTTCTAAAGTAATTTTAGTATCAATCTTCCTCGGTCTTTTTGATTTGTCTTTCAAGTCCCATTTATCTGAGTTTAATCTTTTATTCCACCTTTGAAGTGTTCTTTTACTTACTTCATATCCAAATTGAGCAAGAAGTATTGTTCTGCATTTGTTTAATGAAAGATGCTTAATTCTTAGCTTGAAATATTCTTTTCGAATCTCTTCTTTCTTCATATAGAAACTAAAAACTTAAAGCAGAACTAATTTTCGGTAGCACCCATGACATATGTCATGTGGCTACACACAAAATAAAAAATTAGATAAACTTTTAAGTTCGAAAATATTGGGATTAATAAAGCCCCGTAGTACAGCGGTCAAGTATATCGGACTCTGAATCCGGTGACCCAGGTTCGAATCCTGGCGGGACTATTCTTTTAATCTCTAAATCAAAAATTAATACCCAGAATATATTTCTTTTTCAAATCTTTCTATTTCCTTTCCAATATATCCGCAACAATCTCGTCCTTTCTTAAGAGAATCCAAAACTTCTTCTTGTAAATAAACCGGATATTTTTTTAATAAAGATAAATAAATATTTTGACTAGCTTGGCTTTCTTCTACAAAATTTTGATGATAAGAATAAATTAATATTGATTCTAAATCTCTCATAAATTCTTTACTTTTAAGATGTGGAAAAACTAAACACTTATTTGATAAATCGGAAGTAATTGGCTTAGCCCAATTCACAATATCAATAAATAGGCGGTTTTCAAGCTTTTTTATTGATTCAATTTCCATTTTAAAAAAATTCATTTAAGATTTCAATCTCCTTGGAATCTTCTATATTTAATT
>CAZLZF010000019.1:0-9849 GCA_964563945.1 Candidatus Woesearchaeota archaeon | reverse complement strand
TGGAGCGTTTCAGGAGAGCCGGGGTCATCTCCACCATCTGCTTGGCGACATCGAACACGATGGAAGCCTGCTGGCGGTCTGCCGCAGCGCCGTACACTTCAGCGGAAGGCTCGCCGTCCGCATACAGCAGATACAGCGCAACAGCTGCAGCCAGCTCGCTCTTCCCGTTCTTCTTCCCGATCTCCACAAAGGCGGTACGGAACTGGCGTTTTCCGTTCTCGTCCACAATGCCGAACACATCCCGGATGACCTGTTCCTGCCAGGGAAACAGCCAGAAGGGTTTCTCCGCCCACTTGCCCTTGGTGTGCTTGAGCTGTTCAATGAACCGCACAGCCCGATCCGCTTTCGCCTTGTCGTAGTGGCTGGTCGGGAGCATGAACTGGGAAGGTGTGTATTGCTCCAGCTTGGGGATGCTCTCCGGTCTCTGCGCCATCAGACACCTCCCAGGATGTCTTCCATTTCATCCCTGCTGCTCACTTCGCCATCCCCTGCAATGATCCGGGAACGGGAAGACGGCGTAAGGCCGAACTCAGTCGCCAGCTTGGTCATGATTTTGTTGTAGGTCTGGGCAATGGAAACCTGCGGAACCTGCTGCCAGTAGCCGGACGGTGTTTTCACAATGGTGCCATGCTGGGTCAGGAATTCCTCGGCTTCTTTCCATCTGGCATAGGCCTGACAGTAAGAAGCGAAGGCAGCCATGTCCACATCGGTCAGGATGCCGATGGACTCCATCTGCTTCGCCAGCCGCTTCCACTCCTTCTTCGCCTCCGGCTCCAGCCACTTGGGGCAGGCCGGAGCTTTCTTTACGGGCTTCGGTTCCTGCTCGTTCAGCGGACGGTGGCCCGGATTCCCCTCCAGCTCCTTGATGGCGGTCGGCGTGGGCTTTCTGCCTCTTGTAGCCATAGGCGCGTACCTCCTTCTTCAAAAAGTCCATGAAAAAAGGACCCATGGATTGCTCCACAGATCCTTGCGTGTAAGGCAGTTTCATTCGTTAGGGGTCTTCACATGACTGCCATGAGCGGGTTCCCCACTCGCCCCTTGCGGTTCAGGGTGTTCCGATGCCGCCGATTCTATCCCCAGTGTGTGTTTTGGTAAGGCGGTTCCGGCTCCGCCATCCAGACAGCCCCAGGCGCATGGGATTGCTCGGGTTTTCACCCTGCTCCTCTTCGGGAATCCAGCGTTTTTCCTTCACAAGCTGCCTGAATAAAAAGAACCGACAGTGTATCCCGCCAGTCCTTACATGCTGATCATTGCCGTGATCTCAAAGTCCCTGTTGAACTCCTCGATGCTCACGGTCTTGTCATCGCTGCCATCGTCATCACCATAGAAAAGCTCGACCCCGTCCGCGCAGCTGTTCGCCACGCCTTCCTTGCCGGTTGCCTTTTCCCGTATCTCGATGGTGTGGCAGGTCTGCTCTGCCAGCACCAGTTTCGCGTATTCGGTCATCGCTTCCTGCCTCCGTTCTTAATGGTTCATTGCCCACTGCAGGGCATGTCCGGCATCCTCGAAATGCTCATCGCTGACCGCTGTCAGCCTGATCTCGCCCTCGCAGGTCTTATCCGCTGTGGTGTGTTCGTAAACCGCTGCGAAGTAATCATTTTCCTTGGGCCCGCTGTAAAAGTATCCCGCAAGCAGGACCTTGTTTCCGAAGTCAATCACCGTGCTCCAGCTGCATCCCAGCTCCTCGCTTGTGGTGGTCTCCGGCAGGCGGTAGGTTCTCATTTTCTCGCTCAGGCTCTTCATCGTGGTACCCTCCTCGTTTCGTTCTGGTCGCATATTAGCGTACATTCCGAGGATTATCCACGGCTTTCGCGAAAATAGTTTTTACAAATGATCTAACTCTTTTTCGCGCAGATCTGACACAATGGACAGAGGAAAGAGGCCGGTCAGTTCCAGCCCTTTTCCTCTACCCGTTCTGTCTGTGTGCGCCGCTCACCTGGAGGCGAGGCAGTCGCAGATGCCCTTCACGCTGCCGCTGTCGATGTGTCCGTCCTTCCAGATGGCAATCATCATCGGCTCGTCTATGCCCGGCAGGAAGAGATCGTAGGTGATGGCGTTGCAGCCCATGCGGATGCAGTCGTTTACGACGTTGCCCACAAAGAAGCTGTTCAGCTCGGTGCGTTTCCCGTCGGGTCCGATGACCTGGGCTCCGTGGAGCCTCAGGCTTTCGAGGTGGCGCTGGTCTGGGGTCATGTTAGAAAGGTCAATGCTCGTCATGGTCGTGTCCTCCTTCAGTTCAGGGCGGCGGCGAACCGCGCTTTTTCTTCGCTGGTGTAAAGCTCTGTCCAGGGATGCTCTTCGCCGTTCAGGTCGAAGGTCTGTCCGAAGATGTAAATGATCCGCTCGTTCTCATCGAACATCCTGCTGTCCACCCGGACGCTGGCGGGGTGGAAACCCCAGCCTGTGTAAAGGTCGTGCAGGGCTTTCTTGTACTCTGCGCTCCCGTTGGTCCGGATCGTCAGGGTCGTGCCGTATCCCAGGTCAAACTGCTTTTCGTAGTTCTTGATGTAGGTGTATTCGCTCCGCTCTGCTCTCTTCATGGTGTCTGCCTCCTTCGTCTGGGGTGTTTTCCCCCTCGTTCTGGTGGCATATTAGCGTACATTTTGAGGATTATCCACGGCCATTAGCCCTTATTTTCAAAGAATTATGTGACAAAAGATCGAACTCTTTTTCGGGCAGATCAGACAATCATCCTGGGCTGTTCTCCCGGCTTCATCCTGACCAGAAGCACATGGTCATCCATGGTGCGCATGAACATTTCCGGCCAACGGAAAAGCTCGGTGTACTTCCTGGCGAGGTCATCTGAAAGCGATCCAAAATCCTCTCGGGTCAGGCCAACAATCAGGAAAGTTCCCACAACGATGTCGTAAGGCTCCCCGTCCTCATCCTCCAGCACTCTGTTTGCCACATAGCCCTTGAATTTCCCGTCGTCATCGCAAAGAAGAGCGACCGGGTCATCCCATGGGTAGCATGCCTGGATGGTGCCGCCCACCAGCTCCTGGAGGTTCTCCAGCGTGTGCTCGATGGTTTCGACCCTCGGCGGTTCCATAGGATTTATTACCAGCACCTTAATCATCTCCGCCATCGCTCATTCCTCCCTGCCTGTCATGATGAAGTGGACGTACTGCTTTTTGTGCTCTTCGATGTACATGACCAGTTCGTAGTACCCGGCGTCAAAAGCCAGCCTCTGAACCATATTGACATCCAGCATGTTGCTCTTCCCGCCGGACCTTATGTCCATGAGCTGCCGGAACACCTTGTCCGTCATGATCATCTTCGTGACGCGGTCTTCGCCGTACACCACGTTGAGTCCGCTGCCGTTGTCCCATTTCATCAGAAGGCTGGCGGTGTCGTCCACACCGATTACCGTTCCCAGCGAACCGACAGGCGGCGCTTGCTTGTCTTCCATCTTCTCCAGGATCACCCTGGTTCCTGCCGGGTACTCTTTCCGCACCCGCTCCACGGTTTCTCTGTCAGGAAAGTTCATGCTCTTTCGCCTCCTTCGCCTCGTTCAGTGCCAGCTCCAGCTGGTAGGTGTTGAATCCAAACCGCTCATACCCTTCCGCCAGCACATCGTAGTAGCTCTTCATGGGCAGCCTGACGCTGTGCCCTTCCGTCATGACGTAGACCATGGCATTGACCTGCCTGGGATTCTTCCCTTCCAGGTCGGTCATGGTGACGCCCATCTGGCGCTTGACGTAGTAGTGCGGGTACCCTTCGTAAAGGTCCAGATTCTTCTCGTCGCTCTCACTGATCTCCCAGATCAGGACGGGAACGACCCTGCCCTCGCAGGGGACAATGTCCGCATGGAACTTGAAGACCAGCTTCCAGTCTTTCAGCGCCGCCATGCCAGCGATCTTCGCGTCCGGGCATCTCTGCGACATCTGCTCTACGGAAAGGTTTGATCCGTAGGCTATGTAGTAGCGTTTCCTTTTCATGTTCCCTCCTTGTAGAAATCATTCAGCCAACGTCTTCCCTCGCCTTTTCCGATGCTATCCTCCAGTGCCCTGAAAAGGATCTCATGGTCAAAGCCCCATCTGGCATAGCCGTCGTCCAGGAGGGAGAAGTACTCTGCAGGCGGCTCTCCCAGCACTCTGTACTCATGCATGATATAGGCAATGCAGGCGGCCCTGTTCTTCCGCTTCTTTCCGTTCCTTGCCCACACAGGGAGCAGGAATTCCTGTTTTCTGTAGTACCTGGGGTAGCCTTCAAAACGGTCCAGCTTAGTCTCGTCCTCGGCGGTGACCCTGTAGATCACCACTGGGATGGAGCAGTTGGCGTCCTGTTCGATGGTGGCGTAAGCCCCGGTGCAGCTCTGCTTGAAAAGCATCCGGTAGCCATGGATCACCGAGGTTCCATACACCTCCGCATCCGGGCATCTGGTCTTCATCCTTGACTCCACCAGGTTGCTTCCGTAGGCAATGATGAAGGAATCCTCGTCTGACGGCTTCCAGAGCTTCATCCCTTTAGGCAGTGCCATCTTCAGCCACCCCAGCATTCTTCCCGTCCACATGGTCAAGGCGTTTCTCCTCCGTTCCGTCCGATTCGCCCAGCACATGGAATTCCGCCCCGTCGAAGTCCCTGCCGTCCAGAAGGTACTCGCCGTTCTGCCATGCGTCGCTCACCCGTTGGTGGGCTTCCTTCTCGTCCCCGGCTTCCACCACCACGATCTTCCGCAGAAGCTCCGTCACGGCGACCTTGTACATCTTTTTCTCTGCCATGGTCTCAAACCTCCTTTCACTGCCTTAAGCCGGGTCTCCCCGGCAAGGCTTGGTGTGTTTCCAGTGTTCAGCAGGCCTGGCGCCATGCCGCGCTGCCGTCCATGTTCTTGAGGAGGATCTCGCGGGCGGTTTCAAACTCGTCTCCGATGAATCCCAGCCTCAGCATCCAGCATCGGAAGGCGTACTTGGGGTTTTCTTCCTGCTGGGGCTTGGGGCTTGCGTACTTGATCTCGTGGGCCAGTTCGCACATGGCGATGCAAAGCTGGATGTAACTCTTGATCTCGCCAGCGTGGATCCCGCCGCGCTTTCCGTCGTGGGGGTTCTGGAACTGGAAGAGCCGGAATTCGCAGGTCCCGTGGCCGTGGAAAAGGCTGTGAAGGTTGAGCATATGGTAGCGGCTGTCGTTGTAGTGCTGGGTGCGTCCGTAGTTGGCGTGGTTGCCTTCGTACCAGCAGTTTTCCAAAGCCTGCATGGTCTTGGGGTTCCTGCGGTGCATCAGGTTCAGGAAGTCGGGGTTGACCGTCTTGCAGTAGTGTCCTGTCCTGCCCTCGTCGATGCGGATCGCCTTTCCAATCTGCTGTTCGTGGGCTGCCATGATGTTTACCAGGTTTTTGATCTCGTAAGGCTGGAATCCGCCTTTCCTGCTCACGTGGATGTGGACGCCCGCCCCGACCTGGGGGTTGCTGACCGCGCCTGCGTGGCGAAGCGTCCGGAGCAGTTCCTGCAGGGTGGGAATGTCGTCCCAGCCGAGGATCGGGGTGACCAGTTCGCACTTTTCATCGTCCGGTCCCTGGATGCTCACGTCGCGGCTGAATTTCCACTCGCGTCCGTCTTCCGAAAAGGCTGACCAGGTCATGTAGCCGTTGCGGTAGGCTGTGTTCTCGTAGCGTCCGGTTCCGAAAAACTCTGCGGCGAGCTTTGCGGCATTCTGGCGGGTGATGTGGTTCATCTCAACCTCGACTCCGAAGTTGTAGTCGTTCTTCATGGCCTCAATCTGGCGTGCGGTTTTCTCTGTCATGGTCTGCTCCTCCTTGGCTCAAAGCCTTGTGCTGTAAGGGTTTATCGCCCTTCGGTAGCAGTACATTACCGTAGGTTCCGCACTTTATCCACGGCCTGTCGCGAAAAATATGTGACAAAAGATCGAACTCTTTTTGGCCTGTTATTCGGGCAGATCACACAGGGCTTTCGGCCTTAAAATCGAAAGAGCGAAGGTCACTCCTCCGCTCCGTTTTCCTCAGACGCAGCCTCCTTCGATGCCCTCAGCTCCTGTCGCTTTTCCGCCTGCTTCGCCTTCCACTTCTCTTCATCAGCCGGGGTGCGGAAAGCGGTGTGTCCTGTCAGATGCCTGTAGAGGATGTTCCGCTCTGCCTTGGTGTCGTTGCCATTCATGCCAAGCCTGGTCAGCCAGGTTCGGAAAGCAAACTTTTCGTTGGTCTCATCCACTTTCTTCGGACGGACGTGCTTCTGCTTAATGCAGGCCTTGTTGATCGCCGCAGCAAGCGCAGTCCATGCCCTGACCTCATCAGCTTCTCCCGTCTCCGGGAAGCCGTCAAAGATGACCTTGCCATCCTCGAAGGAGATGCCCTTCAGCGCGTCCTCGCCCGCTTCGCGGATGATCTCAATTGCGTCGTCCCTGTTCAGGATCTTGCCGGACTTCAGCTCCTCGACCAATGCTTCGGATGCCATGAAGCACCCCTTCGTAGCCTTGGAAATCAGCCCGCCTCTTGCGTAAGCTGTGAAGACCAGGTTGCAGATCGAGTCCGGGGTGTGCCTCTCCAGCGGAAAGCTGATGCAGGGCTTGACAAGGCTTGGATCAGCGGATGTCACGCTCTGGTAGAAATCCGCCGCCTCCAGCACATCGCCGTAATGGGCGTCACCTGCGCCTTGCGAGTATTCCTCGTCTTCCTCCTCATCGGGTTCAACGCTCTCGGACTCATCATACGTGGTTTCTTCTGCGTCTTCCTCGGATGCGGCATCCTCCGTTTCGGCGAGTTCTTCCTCGGCAACCCCAGCTTCAGGCTCCTCATCCTCTTCGGAGTCATCCTCGACATCGGTTTCCTCGGTCGTCTCCTCCGCCATGGGATCTTCGACCGTATCCTCTGCGACAGTCTCTTCCACGGTCTCGGCATCCTGGGTTTCCGCTTCCTCGGTGATGGTTTCTTCTTCAACAGTCTCTTCCGCTGTTACCGGAATGTTCGGGAAGTCATCTCCCTGCATCCGCTCGATCATGCCCTTCCCGATGAGATGCGCGATCAGCTCATAGTCGGCGTCCTCCTCGGTGGTGACAAAGCCTGTTTTCTCAATCACAATCCCTTTGAGGGCGTAGGCGCACCGGGGCATCCCAGTGTACTTGGGCTTCTGCCCCGTAGCGGCCTCCATCTCCGTCACAATGTCCTTCCTGTCGTCAACCAGAATCTTGAATTTCATGTCCTGCTCCTTTCCGCCTTTCGGCGCTCAAGTTTCCCGCGGTTTTCCCTGCGGCGTAGGACATTCATCACTCTTTTTGGCTTGAAAGTCCACGGCTTTTTTCATTTTCTCCCGAGGTTTTTTCAGATTCTACGTTATGCACGATCTTATCCGTTGGAATGTCGGGCACATTGACCCGGCTGCGTTTCTGGCTTTGCCATGCACTGAGATATTCACGCTGGTCCCTGTCCTCCATCATCTGTTCCAGGGCTGTCTTTGTCCCCGCCACACCGATAAGGGCCAGGACGAAGATGACCAGCATAACGACAGCAACCAGGATAATCATTATGATGATCATCTTCATATTGGCCTCCTATATGTGGCAGTCGATCAGGTTCAGTGTCCAGTCGGGATCAGCGGTATCGAGGAACCGCTCCTTATAATTCCTGTACCAGTCCTGGGCCTGTTCGCCCGTTTCTGAAGAGCAGCCCCACCAACCCATCTCACCGGGAGCATGCCACTCGCCATCCGGCGTCACCACGGCATAGGTGGAAAATTCAGCCATCTGTCTGGCATAGTTCTCCCGGTTTCCGTAATGCTCACGGTAGTACTCTTCTGTATAGGAGGTGGGGAATTCCTCATCTGGCTTTGCCTGTTGATGGTCAATCACCACCTCCCAGAAACGCAGGGCATGCTCATATGCCTCATGATCAAAGGGAAATTCCAGGTCTTTGACCCTTCCGGAATCAGCGGGTTCACCATGGAGTCTCAGCATGCCGCCCCATCTGCCGCCTTCCGTCCACCAGTCCCATTTGCTGTTGGGATTGTAGGTGCTGTAAATGTTCCCATCCTCATCGGTCTGCTCGCCGTCCGCTACCATCTGCCAGCATTCCTCATCGGATTTACCTTCGGTCTGGTAGTGCTTTCTGGCATAGTCGATGGCTTCCTGGCGGGACAGCCAGATGTAAGGCTCGACATCCATATTCTCATCATAAGGGGCCAGGAGTTCTTCGACGCTCTGACCGGGCTTTGTAAACACAGCGACAGTATAATGGCTCATCTGCGGTTCCTCCCTTTTCGCCTTCTCAGATGGTTCCGTATCTTCCCCCAGGCATCGACAAGCGCGGCACCAATAAGGATGCCGCATACGCTTGCCAGTACCATCAGGAGAAAGTGAATGATTTCGTGAATCATGCCTCGTCCTTTCCAGCTGCCCAGGCAATCCCGGACAACACAAAGTAAACTATAGGCAATGAGATACCGTTGCCCCAGAGCTTATACTCTGCGGCATCCGTGTAGGGATCAGCCAGCCACTTCCTGATCTGCTTCTCGGTTTTCGGCTTCCCACCCGGATTGGTGAGCTTGCGCCAGGTTTCCCATACATCCGACCAGAAAGCCAGTTCCTCATCGTCGGGGTCAGGAATTGCCAGGCCTTCACACCACCAGTCCGGGAATCCCTGGAGCCTTGCGCACTCCACTGGCGTCAACCTTCGCACGATATACGTCGGCTCCGGCTTTTCTTTCTCTTCCGGATTCTCCGTGTCGTTCACGACCTGCGGGTCCTTCCAGTCCCTCGCCATCAGCGGCGGGCTGATTTCCCTGTCCACCTGCATGAAGCTGCCGGTCGTGGCACAGTAAGTAGCATGCCCGTCATCCGCAGGAGCCGCCACAGCATGGCGGTCTACGGTATTTAAGGTGAAGCTTACATCCTCGTTGATGCCGTCTCCCTGGGGACCGTTCTTGTCTTCCCGCCCGATCATGCTCCCCTGCAGGGAATATGCGTGATCCTTTTCCACCACGGCAATGCCGCCATGGTTGCTGTCGGGATTTGCCTCACTGGTATCCAGACAGCGGGCGATATCGGTCCTATATACATGCCCTCTGGCATTCTTCGTGCCATCTGAGGTAAAGCGGACATCGTAGGTCTCCTGCTCTTCGGGAACGGGAGCCACAATGCAGATGCCGCCCTGGTTGCAGGTCGGGTTGCCGCCTCCCTGATCCAGCGTCCTGCTGGTCTTTGCCTCATAGAATCCTGCCTTGGGATTATCTGAAAGCATCCCCTTGGATGTCTTGCTGGACACACCGTAGGCCCTGATCTCTGGCTTGGCGACTGCCCCAGGACCGCTGACCTGCAGGGTGGAAGCAAGCTCCTCATTGACCACAAAGTTGAAGTTGGCATGCTCCCCGGAAGTGAAAGCCTCCTTGGAAATGCCATAGGCTTTGTCCTTGGGTTCAAACACCATGGGCTTTGTGTTCCCTGCGCCTGTGTCGAGGGTATGCGCCACATCTCCCGTCACTGCTCCGTTGTAGCGGTCAAAACCAATCGGACGCTCCACAGGCTGGAAAAGAGTCTGGTCATTGTTGCATCCCAGCGTTGCAGATTTATTGACCTGTGCTAAAGGCCCCTTGCCTCCGCCGGGCTTGCCCGACCTCATCTTCAGCGTCACCGGCTCCGGCTCTGCCACCAGCGGCACATTTCCGCCGCCCGTCCCCATCCGCTCCGTCAGCGTCTGGACTTTGCCGTCCTGGGCAATCTTCACCCGGCTGTCGGTCGGATGGTTTTCGATCGCCATCGCAGCGGGCACCACGCCGGCGCGGAGTGTAGGGGAGACCTCTTCCTCATAGCCGATACTCCGGCTCTGTGCGCTGTGTTCCGTGGAAAACCCTGCGCTCTGCAGGACAGCGGGATGATGCCCATGGTCCTGGGCGACCAGCGTCCCTG
>CAZLZF010000018.1:8861-10035 GCA_964563945.1 Candidatus Woesearchaeota archaeon | reverse complement strand
CCAATTGGAAATCCATATCCTTGATGAAAATCGGGCATAACAAAAGAGTTTTTTAATATTCCTGGAAGTTTCGCAACTCTTTTTATTTGTTCAAAGCAAAAATCATTTTTATTTTGATTTAACAATTTTTTACTTGAAAATATTTTTCCAGGAACTTTCATTCCCTCTTCAATTGGTATTTCCCATTCATAATCGGATATTTTTTTTATTTCCATTTTACAAATCTAAAGTTACTTCCAAAATAAATTTATTATTTTCTTTTTTATATAAAATGTCGTTATAAGTTATTGCTTTTACAGGATTATTTATTTTTTCAATTTTTTGAAAGTATGCTTCTAAATTAATGGAATTCTTTTTTATCTCTATTTTTTTAATTTCAGAAATTATTAGTTTTTTAGAATCTAGAATAAAAAGAATTTCTTCCAAAAATTTATACAATAATTCCTCTTTTGATTTTGCAGATATTTTTATATTCTTTAAAATTTCTTTTTTAATTTTTTTTTTGCCAACAATTACTTCTTTTAATGCGAATAAAGAATTGGAAAATGATTCTTCTTCATTTTTTCCATAAGCACGAATTTTTATATCTGCCATGTGAGAAAGTAATTCGTATCTTTTCATTTTAAATAACAAAACAATTTTAATTGTTTTGGAGAGTAATTCGTAACATTTGTAGAAATAACAATTGGTTGTGCATAAACTTCTTTGTTTAAATAGGCGATATCGCAAATTTCATTTCCCAATTTACAAATTTTTGCTATGCATTCTAAATTTGTCGGGGTTTTTTCTTTAATTTTTTCTTTTATTTTTTCCAATTCATTTTCTTCAAAATCTTCCCAATTTACTGGAACATCGCTTATTCCAACGATCATCGTTCTAAACTCTTCATTATTTTGTATTTCATCTAAAATTGCTCTTTGTATTGGATAAATTTCAGAAGAAAGATCTTTATTTTGTGGACTTTTGTTTCCATAAAGAAAAAGTGCGACACCAACAATTATTAAAATTGCAATGAAAGCTTCAACTATTTTTATCCAACCTCTTTTATTCATGTCTCTTTTAGTCTTTTTGAGTTTAAATTTTTAACTACCAAACGAAAATGTCAAAAAATCCCGAATTTATATCGGCACTTGAATTTACATAACTAATTGGATATTGATTTACAAAAACATTT
>CAZLZF010000018.1:5840-8761 GCA_964563945.1 Candidatus Woesearchaeota archaeon | reverse complement strand
GTTACAAATAAAACAAACGAAAGTATCATTCCAACATGCGAACCCCTTTTATCCATCTAAAAAAAACGTTTTCTTTATTATTAAACATTTTGTAAAATTAACTTTAAGGAATTAAACTACGAATTTCATCCATAGAAAATTTATTAAACTAGATTTACTAAATAATCTCATGAAAAATGAGGATGTTTCTTATATTCGACAGATTGTTTTGTCTATGAAAAATTTAATTCCAAAAATAGAAGAAGCCCACAAAAATCAAGACGTTCAAAAATTTAATGAGTATAAAAAAATGTTTTTAAAATTTGGAGAAGAAATACAAAATAAATCAAATGGAATTTAATAGGATTTTTAAAAATTTAGCCCAAGTGCAAGAAATTTTAAGAGAGATACAAAATCTTTTTGAAAAAATTGAAACAATTCCCCCTCAAGATCGGGCCGTTTTTGAAAGACAGTTACAACAATTAGAAAAAAAATTATTTGAAAAAAATAACGATTCAATAAATACTCTTTCAAAAATTAATCTAGTTCAAAAACTTGAGAAAGAGCCAGAAAAAGTAGAAAAAAAGAAAGTAGATTATTCATTACAAGAATTAGACGAAATAACTTTAAAACGGCTAAAGAAAAAGGAAAAAATTATTGTAAAAGAAAAAGAGTTTAAACCTGATTTTTTTGTTTCAATTTCAAATAAATATTTTTCTAGTTTTTCAAATAGTCTGGTAGAGAAAGGAACCTTTGATAGATTAAAAAGAGAACTTTCCAAAGGGAATTTTCCATATTTAGTTAAAACATATGTTTCAATGATGTTATTTTCAACAAGTTTGGCTTTTTTATTAGGGATTTTTGCAATGGTTTTTTTCTTATTTTTTAATATTTCAAGTTATGTTCCATTTATAATCGCATCAAAGGAAGTAATTTCAACAAGAATTTTAAAAGTTTTTTGGATACCAATATTTTTTCCAATAATAACTTTTTTTATCTCTTATGTTTATCCCTCTCTAGAAAGAAGTTCTATTGAAAGTAAAATTAATCACGAACTTCCTTTTGCTACAATCCATATGTCGGCAATTTCTGGTTCAAGTATAGAGCCAAGTAAAATATTTCAAATAATAATTTCCACAAAAGAATATCCCGCTATAGAAAAAGAATTATATAAAATAATTAATGAAATGAATATTTTCGGGAAAGATTTAGTAACTGCTCTAAGAACCGCAGCACAAAAATGTCCGAGTAAAAAATTGTCGGATTTATTCAATGGAATTGCAACAACCGTTACTTCGGGAGGAGATTTATCTGATTTTTTTGATAAGCGTGCAAATACTCTTCTTTTTGATTATCGTTTAGAAAGAGAAAAGGAAACAAAATCTGCAGAAACTTTTATGGATATTTATATTAGTGTTGTTATCGCCGCGCCAATGATTCTGATGCTTCTTTTAATAATGATGAAAGTTAGCGGAATTGGAATTAGTCTTAGTACAGGAATGATTACCTTAATTATGATTTCTGCAGTCGTAGTAATAAATATAGGGTTTCTGACCTTACTTCAGATGAAACAAGCCAAATGAAAATAGGAAAATTAGAAATAGTTGGGACAGTTTTTGGAATAATTTTTCTTCTGGCAGGTTTACTTTTAAAAGACACGCCTTATTTTTATTTATTAGCTGGTCTTGGAATAATTGTTCTTTTTATTCCTTTTGTTTTTTCTGCAGTAATTCAAGGATCTCTTGATTCTGAAAAAGAAGAAATGTTTTTAGAATTTTCAAGAAATTTGGTTGAAAGTGTAAAGACGGGAACGCCAATAAGTAAAAGTATAATTAATATGCGATCAAAGGATTTTGGAGTTTTAACTCCACACATAAAAAAACTTGCAAATCAAATTAGCATGGGAATTTCTTTAACAAAAGCATTAAGAATATTTGATAAGGATTTAGATAATAAAATTATTTCCCGTGCAGTAACTTTAATTGGAGAAGCGGAAAGAGCAGGAGGAGAAATAGGGAAAATTTTAGAAGCAGTAACCGAAGCAGTAAGTTTATCAGATAGACTAAAAAAAGAAAGGAAAGCTGCAATTTCAACAATGGTTACTCAAGGATATATCATTTTTTTAGTTTTTACAATTATTATCCTTGTTATGCAATTTAAAATAATTCCAATGCTTTCTGGAATTTCTAATGTCGGAACTGCTCTAGCTTCTTCAGGAGTTTCAAGCGGAGGAAGTGCAATTAATGCAAAAGAAATTTCAAACGCTTTTTTGTATCTTTTAATCGTTCAAGGTTTTTTTAGCGGTTTAACAATAGGAAAATTATCCGAAGAAAATATTAAAGCCGGAATAAAACACTCTTTCGTTTTGATGGTAATGTCTTTTTTAATCTCGACAGTTGCAAGCTTAATTTTTGGATAAATTACTCAATTCCCATTCTTCTCAATATTTCTTTTGGTCTTTTATAATATCCCAAGATTATTTCTTGGACATCTTTTGATTTGAAAATTTTATTTTGACTCAATGTGTTTAAAATTCTCGCTCTCCTATTAAATTCCATTTCCAATTCTTGAATTGTTATTCCTGTCCTTTTTGCTATTTTTTCAAAAATATGACTCCCCTTTTTGAAATAAAATTGATTATCCGAAGGATTCCAAATATAAGGAGTGTTTGTTTTTGCAATTCCGTTAGCATCCACATCAATAATTTCCACTATTTCTTTTAACTTTCTTGCACTTTGTTTTTCAATAACTGCATGAGTCATTATGCAAACACAATCTAAAACGTTTAGCAAAGTTGGAGAAAGTTCTATCGGAGGAGTTTCCAATCTTTTTATAACCGTATCAACAGAATCTGCGTGAATTGTGCCAATCGAAGAGTGTCCTGAGGCCATACCCTGAAATAAAACGTATGCTTCTTTACCTCTGATTTCACCAACGATAAC
>CAZLZF010000018.1:3160-5740 GCA_964563945.1 Candidatus Woesearchaeota archaeon | reverse complement strand
ACAAAATAATCTCTAAGTAATGGTTCAGTCTGATTAAACCCTACAAAATCTCTGCAAAGATAATAATATATTTTACGGTAGGTCGCGTAAGAAAAAATCAAACCCAACTCTATTGCAATGACCTTTGCCATTTTATCTAAATATTCTAAAAGTTTTTCTTGATCTCTTTCCACATAAACGTCGAAATTAATTGCTTCTCTCATGGCACTACTTAGTTCATCTCTTTGTTTTTTTTCTTCTTCATTTAAGTATGGTTCTTCTATATCATAAACAAGTTCTAAATCCTTTTCGCTCCAATAAATGTGTGCGAAAGCAAAAGGTTTAATTAAACAATATCTTGTATTGACTGTTGTTTTGTCCTGGACTTTTTTTAACGGTTCAAATTTTACATTAAAATCTATATCTACTTTGGGAAATTCTTTTATTTTTTTTATATCTTCGCTTCTCATTTTACCTCCAAATTAATTTTCGTTTTATTATTTTGTATTCCCATATTAGAAATATAAACTTTATATGCCAAATTTCCAGGGGTCAGTTGTTTATTTGTGTCTGTTCCGTCATAAGTTATGTTGTATTTACTTGAATTATATTCTCTTTCCAGCGTTATCAAATTCTCTCTTGTTTTTTCTTCAGTATTTATTTTTATATTCCCATCAAATACATCTATTCCAGGTTCGCTATATTTTGCTCTTGAGAGAATCTCAAATGAAATTTTATCTTCTTTTCCATTAATGTTTATGGTTCCTTTTTTTATCTCTATTTCAATTAATCTCCTGTTTCCTTGCGCACCATTTAAAACATTTGAAATTGTCGAATCTATATCTTTCATAATCGTCAAAGAACGAGTTATTGTCGTTCCATCTTGCATTTCTTCAATTTTTGGTTTAACAAAAGCCAAAACCGTAGCTATCAAAGTAAATGCAATCATTGTATAAATAACCGTTTCTATCCAAACCTGTCCTTTTTTTCTCACCATTTTTCATTTTAACAATTTCGAATATCCATAATAGTATCTGAAATATCGCATTGGGTTCCCCCAATAACTGGGACTACAGAAATTGATTCTGGTATTTGAGTAGTATTATAAGCATATCTTCTTCCCGAATTTTCATCTAAAGCAGTTAAATTTAAACTATATCCCTTTCCAAACTCTTTTACATCCGTATATCCGCCTTTTTTTGGAATTTCAATTGTTTTTGACCCCTCTCGAGTATAAATATTAACAACCGCTTTAGTTAATTCAACATCTTTTGTTTCTACATAAAAATAAAATTCATCGCTACTCGAATTGTAACAAGTTGCTCCTGAATATAATTTAACCTTATCATAACTTCCCATGCAATTTTGGGTATTTCCCATGTTTTCATCAAGCATCCCTTTTACAACTGCCCAAATTATTGCTGCAGCAGCCATAACAAGTCCAATCATAATTACTGTTGCAACTACTTCAGACATTCCTTTTCTTTTCATAATTTTATCTCCAATCCGTTGTTTCTACAAACATGTGTTCTTGTTCCTTCTTTTGCTTTTCCAATTAAAACAGGATAAACTATTATTTTTTCTAAATCGTTTCCATCAATTCCAGTATTGTATGAACCTCCTTGGTTTATTCCATATTCCATCCCCTCATCTTCATTTGGGTTTTTAGATTCTTCCGTATGTCCACTTTTTGAATAAACTCCAATTTTCAAAGCATAAATTGGTATTGAACCATCATTTACCACACTAAGTTGTCCCGACGAATAATCTATTCTAAATTTGACTTTGTCACAAGTAATTTCTATATTTTCATCATCAAATTTTTGAGCATCTTCTTTTACCATATTTCTAAACCATAAAAATAAAATTAATGCTATGGTAATTACCATTGCAATGAGTAAAACTGTCGCAATCATTGGAGAAATTCCCCTTTTATTTTTATCCCTCTTTATCATGGATATTTTATGTTCCCAATCCTTTTAAATATTACGCATGACTTAAGGGCAGGAAACTTTTTCGCTAACAATTGCATTTTGGCAACTTGCCAGCATATCTCTATCGTTTATTTTTTCTATTCTTGTGGGAGTTATTTCAATTTTTTGTATTTTTTCATCTGTAATAAATGTAAAAGACATTTCATTTTGTGGAGAAAAAGAATTTGTAAAAGCATATGCTAAAGAAGAATTAAATAATATCTCATTTCCGCTTTTTTGATTTGAAAGAATAATTGCTTTATTTGAAAGGTCTATCGCTGCTAATTGTTGATTTGTATCGTTTGTCCCCCGAATATAAAATCCCCTTAAGTTAAATTTTCCCGTATTTTTAATTGTTAATTGAATTGTATAATTATTGTCATTTTCTGTACAGTTTACATTAGAAATATAAATTGAAACCCCGTTATTACATTCAATTTCTTCATTTGTTGGAGCGTATCCTCTTAGCCATAAATAAACCACACTACTCATAGAAATTACAATTACAATTAGCATAACATATTCAATCATTGTGCTGATTCCTTTTTTATTTTTCATATTATGAGGTTACCGTGTGTATTTCTCCCTCGGTTGTTTCTTGAGTGAAAACATAATAAAAATATTCTCC
>CAZLZF010000018.1:1555-3060 GCA_964563945.1 Candidatus Woesearchaeota archaeon | reverse complement strand
TAAAAATTCTTCAAAGGTCTCGGAAATAGATTTGTCACTAACAACACCATATTCCCGAAGTAACGCACCTTCCAAATCTATTTCTTTACTTAAATCGTAAACAACAGAATATTCTTTTTTTGAAGAACGATTTGTTATTGCTGCCGTCCCAAATAAAATTATTGCAATAATCATTGCTGCCAATAAATAGAATTGCCCTCTCTTTTTCATAAAAAATTAATGTTTCTTTTATTTATAAACTTTGGGCGAAGAAAAATAAGAATTATCTTGAAGCACGAGCGATTAAACATCTTCCATCATCGCAATAAGCGTTTTCGTTATTTAGTGCAGTTCTACAATCTACGATTTCATCTACACAAGAGTTATCTTCGCTGACCCATTCTTTTAAGTATCTACAAATACTTCCATCATTTAAACAGTTGCAACTATCTGTTACATTTCTTTCAAAGGTTTGTGTGCAAGAAGATTTAACTTCGTAAGGAGAAGAACTAGATGCGTCGTAATCTATAACTAAACACCTACCAGAACTACAAATTCCTGTTGGACAATATGTGTCCACTTCTTTACATTTTGTTGGTTCATTTGGGTCAACGATATATTCTATTAAAGAACCATATTCTGTACAATGATCCAAATAGACCGAACCTTTCAAATAACAATTTCCCATGTTGTAAAAATCCATCGCATCCGAATCAAACGCTGCTTGTTGGCACGCACCCTCCACACATTTATAATCCCACCCAAGAGTTTGAGAACAATTTACAAAAGTGTAAGCAGGAACTCCTTCGGTTGTTAAAAACCATTCTTTCAATAATCCTTCAGCGTTACATTCATCCCAAAGAATTTCATCAACAACTATTTGGTCTTTCTTTGTGAAATTTCTTCCACCATCTTTTACAACGCACATCCCATTATAACATCCTGTTTGAGTATTTTCTCCGTAATAAATTGCAAATGCACTACATTTCATTTTTGTGGATTTACATAAATTATTTTCTAAGTAATATTCTGTGACTTCTTCTCCGGTGCAAAAATCTTTTAAGCCCGCTTCATTTTCTGGATCTTTACAAACACCTTCTTTAAAAAAATTTTTTGTTATATTTTCTCCGTTTAGATCAAAATAATCTGAATCATAAGCAGCCATTCCCGGCGGAATATCTTTTGGTTCTTCTGGAGGATTTTCAGGAGAAGTTCCTCCACCACTTCCGCCTGTTCCAGGAGATTTTGGAGGAGAAGAACTTGGAGGAAGAGGAATTGTTACTGGAGGTTCTTTGCTTTCGTTTACTTCGCCAGAAGTATTTCTAAAATATTCTGAACGATTTATAAAATCGTTATCATCTCCGGTAGAGGTAGTTTTAAAAAAAGAAAGATAAATCAAAAAAATAAAAATTAAAACTAGAGGAATTAACCAAAAAAATATTTTTTTGATTTTGGATTTTTATTCTCTGTTTCTTCAGAGAGTTTTGTTTTCCCCTTTTTCATTAATTTAGTTATACAAATAAGTT
>CAZLZF010000018.1:0-1545 GCA_964563945.1 Candidatus Woesearchaeota archaeon | reverse complement strand
GTTGTCTTAAAAAAAGAAAGATAAATCAAAAAAATAAAAACGACGATCGAAGGAATTATCCAGAATAAATGTTTCCTATTAAAATAAAATTTTTTTAATTTTTTCACCTTTTTCATTAATTTAGTTATACAAATAAGTTTATATATTTTTTTAGAAGATTATTTTTCTCTTTTAAAATCGGAACTATTCCAAGAGTATATTTTTTCAAGCTCTTTTCCATTGAATCTCAAAAGAGAAATAAAGCAATTTGTAAAATGAAATATTTTAGTTTTAGAATAAGAAATACCCATTTTTTTCCCAATTAACATTTTGTTTAGTCTACCATGGGCAACCAAGACGATCAATTTTCCTTTGTTTTTTATTAGCATATTATCAAATATCTTTTGTGTTTCTCTTAATTTTTTTATTGCTTTCCAATAATCTACTTTGTAATATTTTTTTCCTTCCAATAATCTTGATACTTCTTCAAACTTCGGCAAAACATTTACTTTTTTCCCAATAGACTTTCCAACAATTTCGGCAGTTTCTTTAGCTCTTTTCATAGAACTCGAATACAAAATATCAATTTCTCCTTTCATTTTAGAAAGTTTTTTTGCTAAGCTTTTTGCTTGCAGAATTCCTTTTTTGCTCAAGGAAAAATCGTGTGGCTCGGGAGTTCCCGGAATTTTTATTCTTTCTGCGTGCCTGATTAATAATAAAATAGTTTTCCCTTTGTCGTACTCTGAAGGATTTTTTAAAACCATTTCTAAAAGAAGTTTATTTACTATTTAATTTTATTGTATATTTTTAATAAAATCTCTTCTGAAATTTTATCAGGAGATTTATTTTTGACATAAACGATTGAATTTGCGTTAGCCAAAATAACTTTTTTTATGTGGCCGTATTTTCTAAATGTCTTGTATAAGAGTTTTATTTTATTTGTATCCTTGAAGTGTGTTCTTTTTCTTTCTCTATTAAATAAAAAAATAACCGATGTTAAAAAATTTTTTGAAGGAAGTAAACCAACGACAAAAGAATTTTTCTTTGCAAACGCTCTTACTTCTTTTGAAGCCCGACTCATACTTTTAGAAGTAAATGCCCCCGCAGATAAATCAAAGACAAAATTTTTTTCGGTTGAATACACTTTTAAAATTAAAGAATATCCTCCAGAATTTATGATTTCTTTTATTTTACCCGATTTTATTGCCACATCAAGTCCACCGTATTTTTTAAGAGCTTTTTCCCCAATTTTGTCGGAAGAAATATATTTTTTCTTTAGCTTTTTTGAAACTATTTTAGAAACGGTGGTTTTTCCAACCGAACGCGGACCAACAATTGTTATATTCATCAAACTACAAAATAAAAATTGTTTTTATACTTTTTTAAATTAATAATCTCTTTCTAAAGGTAACTTTTTATAGAATAATAAAATTAAATTTGTCCAGTTTGATTGAACTTTGCCATAAGCTTTTCCACAATTACTTGCGGAGCAAATCCTTTTCTACTACAAGACTTCACAAAATCGTCGTAAACTTTTCTATCGACAATGTAATCGATTTTCATTTT
>CAZLZF010000017.1:2698-10617 GCA_964563945.1 Candidatus Woesearchaeota archaeon | reverse complement strand
TTTGAAGCCTTTATCTTTTAAGAGTTTTTTTAATAAAAAAAATAATTAGTAAAAGAGATCCTCTTTTACTATTTTAATTTAATAAACTAATTTTATGGTACTCTCTGTTGGTTTTTGTAGCGTTTCTTCTATTAGAAGGTCTTCTACCAGCACGTCAATCTCTGTTGGCTCAAAACCGATAAGCTTCTCGTAAAGTTTCTTTAGGGAAACTTTCTTTTTTGATGCCCCGAGATCTTTGAGAGTAGACCAAACAATTTGTTTGTCTAATTCAAGTCCCATTCTATTTTAATTACGTTTCCATTAATAAATAATTTCGAACACTCAAAAAGGAAAACAAATTTGGACTAACTGTTCAGAAATTACAAAGGTTTTTAATAGAATTGACTTTTTTAAATTAATCAAATGAGGTATGAATATTCTTCGGATTTGCAAGAGAAGGCACAGGAAATTTCTAAGGTTTTGTTTCCCCATGTTAAATTGGAAAGAATAAAATGTTATCGTAGTTATGGAACGAGTTCTCGAGGAACAATCGCGAGATGTCATGCTTTGGGCAAACTCATGCAAAAGGCATTAGATGTTGACGCTTTCTATTGTCTGGAATTTATTTCGGAGAGGTTTGATAGATTATCTTTTTCGGATCAAACAAAAGTGATTATACATGAGTTGATGCATATCCCATTTACATTTGGAGGAGGTTTTAAGCATCACGATGTTGTTAATACGAAAAATGTTAATCGTGCTTATGAAATTTATCTATCTATGACAAAGAAAGATTTAATTTAATCTTCAATAGTTACGAACTTATATTTAGAATTAAATCCGGAACAAATTTTTACTTTCTTTTTGAAATGCTTTGTTAAGACTTTATTTATTTTATCGTTTGCTTTTCCTTCGATTGGTTTTTCTTTAATCCATATTTCAACCATTTCCGCAGTTTCTTCAATTTTTTCTTGGCTTGAGTTTGGATGAACTTTTATTCTTTTTTTTCCAGACATTATTAAAGTAATTTTCTACATCTTCTATTCTATTAAATGTATATTTTTGTTTATATTTGTTATGAAAAGGACATTCTTCTTGAGAGTACTCTTTGCAAATTTTTGGTCTCTTCTCGTATATGCCACACAAATTTTTTTTATTTAAATGTTCACAAGGAGTTATAAATTCTATAAACCATTCTTTTTCATCTTCGGTAAATACATTTATGTTTTTATGTGCAACGTACCATTTTATATTTTCAAAGTCATCTTTGTCTTCGGGAGAATCTATTTCTAAAACAACATATTTACAGCATTTTCCATCGCAGCTATTACAATCTTTTTCCATAAATTTTTATTTGTAAAGAGATTTATAAAACTAGCTATAATTTATTTTTATTAAGATAGTTTTAAATAGAAATTCTTCTTTAATTTTTAAAAGAGATGAGAACAAAAATAATTTGCACTATTGGTCCGGCGAGCATGAGTCTTTCTAAAATGAAAAAGATGAAAGAGAACGGAATGTCTATTGCAAGAATAAATACAAAACATGGAGATTTATTACAATGGGAAAAAATTATTTCTATTTGTAAAAAAATAAATTGTCAAATTATGATTGACATAAAATGTAAGGATTTTTTACCTTGGATAAAAGAAAAAAAACCAGAGTATTTGGCGATAAGTTATGCAGAATCTGAAAAATATATTCGGGGAGTTATTAAAGAAATTGATCCTCATACAAAAGTTATTTCTAAAATAGAGTCAAAAAAAGGACTTTTAAATTTTAAAAATGTAATTGATGCTAGCTGGGGAATTATGGTTGCTCGAGGAGATTTATCTAAAAATTTGAGTTTTGAAAAAGTTCCGGCTGCACAAAATTTGATTATTAAAAAAACAGTTAGAAATAAAAAATTTGTTATCGTTGCAACAGAAATGCTTCTTTCAATGGTAAATTCAAAAAAACCAACTAATGCCGAGGCAAGTGATGTTTTTCTTGCGGTTTTAAACGGCGCGGATGCGACAATGCTTTCAGAGGAAACTGCAATTGGAAAATATCCTTCTTTAGCGGTAGAAGCAATGAGAAAAATTTTAATAGAAGCAGAAAAAGTTTAATTTATTTTTTCTAAAATTTTTTTTGTAACTTCTTCGATATCTTTTTCTCCGTTTATGGTTATTAATTTTTCTTTGTAGTTTTCTAATATTGGGAAAGTTTCTTTATGGTAATCTTCTATTCTTTTTTTAATTGCCTCGGGAGTATCATCTTTTCTTTGAATTAATTCTCCTCCACATTTATCACATTTTTTTTCATCTATTGGTTTTGGTTGAGTAATTAAATTATATCCTTGACCGCACGATGAACAAGATACTCTTCCAGATAATCTTTTTAATGATTCTTCATCGCTGATTTTTATTTCAATAACATTTTTGACTTCTAATATTTTGTCTAATTCTTTTGCTTGATTTATCGTTCGTGGGAAACCGTCTAAAATTATTCCCTTTTCACAATCGGGTTTTGAAATTCTTTTTTTAACCATTTCTAAAACTAATTCGTCTGGAACCAATTTTCCTGCATTTATGAAAGAATCTATTTTTTCTTTCAATTCTCCGTTTAATCCTCTAAACAAATCTCCTGTAGAAATATGACAGAACTCTTTTTTTTGGGCAATTACTTTTGCTTGTGTTCCCTTTCCAGAACCTTGAACTCCGACGAATAAATATACTTTTTCTGGCATAATTTCAAAAAAGAAAAAACACCTTTTAAATTTATTGGAAATTGTTTGTTTTTATATTATATTTTTTAATAAACATAAAGTTAAAAATAGATATTTTTTATTAGTTTTATGATTTCAATTAAAAAAATAATTTTAGAGAGTGCAAATTCTCAATATCGTGTTAGAGAAATAAATTCTGGAAACAATGTGCGTCAGTATTATTGGGAAAGAAAGCCTGGAGCAGAGATTTTTCAAAAGATTGATGGTGCAGTTTATTTAAATCCTCAAGATGTCGATTATATTTTTAACAGTGATCTTTCTATGGAGGGGGTTTTTTCTTGTTTGGAAAATAGGATTTCTTCTTTTAAGTCTGAAAATATGATTCCGGGAGGAAAGATTTTTTGGAAGGGTGGTTTAAATAAAGATTTAATTTACTCTGGAGATATAACAAGTATCAAAGAGAATTCAGATTAATTTTATTGACGTAAGATTTATAAACTTAAACCAATTCAATATTCTATGTTATGGTGGATTGTCGGAGGCACAGTTATTGTTTTTGGAGGAGTAACTTTTTCTTATTATAATCGTTTTGTTACTTTAGAAAATCGTGTTGACAATTCTTTGTCCCAAATTGATGTTCAATTAAAAAGAAGAGCAGATTTAATTCCAAACTTAGTTGAAACTGTTAAAGGTTTTGCTAAACATGAAAAAGAGGCAATTCAAGCAGTTAGTGATGCAAGAAAAGCTCTGGTTTCTGCAAAAGATATTACTTCTAAAGTTAATGCAGATAAAAAATTGGAAGGAGCATTAGGTAGACTTTTTGCAATCGCAGAGAATTATCCAAATCTTAAAGCAGATACAAATTTTTTAGAATTACAAAGAGAACTTGTTTCTACTGAAGATAAAGTTTCTTATTCAAGACAATTTTATAATGATTCAATAATGTCTTATAACGATTTATGTAAAAAATTCCCTGGAGTTCTTTTTGCATCAATTTTCTCAAAAACAGCTAAGAAGTATTTAGAAATTGCTCCTGCCGAAAGGGAACCTGTAAAAGTCAAGTTTTAAAATGGTTCGAGATAAAAAGGGAATCTATAAGAATTTTTTATTTTTGTCTTTACTTTTAATCTTATTTCTTTTTTTATCTCTTGGATTTTTAAATTATATTGATTTGATTATTTCCGAAAATATTTCTAATCTTTGGAATCCTCTTTTGAATTCTTTTTTTATAATTGTTAGCCAATATATTTTTGATACTAAAGTTTTATGTGTATTTGCGGTTTTATTTTTTTTATTTAATTTTAAAAAAGATAGAATCAAATCTTTTATTTTTCTTTTTATCGTTGGTTTAACTGCAGTTATCTCTGAAGGTGCAAAATATCTTTTTTCTAAACCTCGCCCAATGGATTCTTTAATCTTGGAATCTTCTTACTCTTTTCCAAGTTCCCATTCTTCTATTTCGTTTGTTTTTTTTATTTTGATTTATTTTTATTTTGAAGATAAAATTAAAAATAAAAAATTATTTCTATTTTTTAACATATTTTTAATTTTGTTGATTGGATTTTCTAGAATTTACCTGAATGTTCACTATCTTTCAGATGTTTTTGGAGGGTATCTTCTTGGAGCAATTATTTTAATCTTTTTAAAAAAAGTTAAATACAAAGGGTTTGATTCTATTTTGGGTAAACTTTATTAACTAATTTTATTTACTAAAAATATGGAAATTTTAGATGAAGAAAAAGAGGGTTTTGTTCGTTGGTTTTCGCAAACGAATCGGTCTTCTTTGGATTTAGGTGAAAAGGCTAGAGGACTTCTGGAAGTTTATAATTTGGGATTAAATGTTCCTCCGTGTTTTGTTTTGTCTTCTAAAATTTATGATTCTTTTTTAAGTAAATCAAATATTTCCGGAAGGATACAATTTCTTTTAGAGAGTATTAATTATGAAGATTTTAAAAGTATCGAAGAAAATTCTTCAAGGATTAGAGATTTGATTTTGAATTGCGAATTTACACCGGAAATAGAAAAAGAGATTTTTGAGGCTTATGATATTTTAACTTCTGGAGATTCTAATTTAGAGAATTTATCTCCTTTAGAAGCGCTTTCTGTTTCTGGAGAACCTGCTTTTGTTGCTGTTCGTTCTTCTTTGATATATAATGAAATTTTGGAAGATTCTTTTTCTGGACAACAAGATTCTTATTTAAATGTAAAAGGAAAACAAGATTTAATAAAATATATAAAAAAGTGTTTTGCTTCTTTGTTTAATTCTCGTGCGGTTTATTATCGTAAAATGAATGACTTGGATTACACTGCTTTTTCTATGGCAATTGTTGTTCAAAAAATGGTTGATTCGGATAAATCTGGAGTTTGTTACTCGGATTTTTCTTCAAAGGGAATTTTAATTGAATCGTCTTTTGGTCTTGGCGAGGGAATAACTTCGGGGCAGGTTACTCCGGATAGATATTTTGTTTCTAAGGAAATGGAAATTAAATCAAAAGAGGTTAATAAAAAAAATTTTGCGTTTACAAGGGATTCTTCTGGTTCCTTGTTAGTTGTTAAGTTAAAAGAAGAAGTTTCTCTTCGTCAAGTTTTAAGTGATTATGAAATTAATCGTGTTGCGGAGTTGGCAGATAATTTGGAAAAAAGTTTGGGATATCCTGTTGAAATGGAATTTGCAATTGAAGCTAAAGAAATTTTCATTTTACAGGTTAAACCTTTTTCATTTGAAGAGATCTCTTTTGAAGAAGAGGTTACTAAAGAAGTTCTTTTAGGAATTGGGGGTTCAAAGGAAATTTCAAAAGGAAATGTTCTTTTTATAAAAGATCTTAAGGATTTAGAAAAAATAAGTTCTTCTGATGTTGTTGTCGTTAATTCTTTATTTTCCGAATTAATTGTTCCGATACAAAAAGCAAAGGGAGTTATTTCTAAATATGGCGGATTTTCTTCCTATTTGGGAATTCTTTGTAGGCAAAAAAATATTCCTTGTGTTTTGGGTGTTGAAAAATGTTTTGAGAAACTAAGAGAAGGAGAGGAAATTACTTTAGATGGTTTTTCAGGTAAAATTTTTGAAGGAGATTTTACAAAAAAAAATTCTTTGAAAGAGGCTTCTTTGAAGCAGGAAAATTTTAATGATTCTAAAAAAATTTTAACAAAAACAAAGTTTAAGGTTTTTTTGGATTCTCCCGAATCTTCTTCATTTTCAAAATCTTTAGGTCTAAGACGCGTTGGTCTTTTAAAGTTTGAAAAAGATTTTTCTTCTTTTGGAAAGCATCCTTTATTTTTTGAAAAATCTAAAAATTATTCTGATTATTCTAGAATGATTCTTGAAAGTATTTCTAAAATGGGAAATGGATTTGAGGAAATTTGGATTAGCTCTTCAGATTTTAATGGAGAAATTTTTTCTAATTTAGAAGGTTCTTTAGAAGAGAAAAATCCTTTTTTAGGGAAGAGAGGAATTCGATTCAGTAAATTGCATGAAGAAATATTTCGTTCTGAGATTAAAGCAGTGAAGAAATTTTTAGAATCTTTTTCGGGAAGTTTGGGAATAATTGTTCCTTTCTTGTCGGATGTTTCTGAAATAAAATTTGTTAAAAAAATTTTAAACGAAGAAGGGCTTTTACAAAGAGTAAAATTGGGGGTCTATTTGCAAACGCCTTCATCTGTCCAAGTAATCAAAGAACTTTATGAAGAAAAAATTGATTTAGTTTTGTTGGATGTAAAGAGTTTTGCCAAAGGTGTTCTTTCTTTTGATTTTGATAGTTCAAATACTTCTTATTTTGAGAATATTGCTATAATTAGACAAATAGAGTATTTATTGAGATTTTGTAAAAGAAATGGGTTAGAAACTTATGCGTTTTTAGAAGAAAAAAATTCTTTTTTTAATAGATTTTTAATAGAAAAAGAAATTTCGGGTGTCGTTGTTTCGCCTTTTAATTACCCTGTTTTTTCTAAGGAGTTTTCAGATTTGGAAGAGGAAATTTTAAAAAATACAGACAAGGAACCAAGATTATACGAATTAAAAAAAAGAGAGGAAATTTTTTAAAATTTTTATTTGGTCTTTTTCTTTTCTTTTCATTTTAAAAAGATATATAAATAATTAATTCTATTTACATTTATAAAATGGCAAAAAAAAAGAGTAGTGTTCAAAAAAGTAGCAGTGTCAAAAAAAAGAGTAATGTCAAAAAAAAGAGTGTTGCTCGTAAAAAACCTACTATAAAAAGAGTTTATGTTCGTAGTTCTCCTTCTCATGGTTTGGACGATAAAACAAAAAATTTGCTTGTAGAAAATTTTGTGGGATTACAAAAAGTTGTTGTTGAATTAACTACTCGTATGGATTCTCTTGTTGCAAATATGGCTAAACTTTTGTCTCTTTTTGAGTCTTCTGCTGAGTCTTTGGTTAAAAAAAATTTTGAAATTGATGAAGTAAAAAAGAAAAAACCAATGATTAAAGAAGAAAATTCTCGTCAAATTTTTTCTCCAGAAAGAGAGAAATCTTTCGGTTCAAATAATTTATTGTCTCAACCGAATAAGATTCCAGAATTTCAGAGAATGCCTTCCAATAATCAGAATTCTTCTTACCCAGAGCCTTTTCAAAACTTTCAAAATAATCCCATGAATTATGGAAGCAACTTTCAAAATGGAAATCCTGAATTTTCTCAAGGTCAAAATAATTTTGGATCTTCTATGAATTCTGGAAATCAAATGAATTCCTTTGGAAATAATCCGGAAGGAATAAACAACTTTGAACAAAAAAATATAGAAAATACTTCCGAGGGGCTACCTATTCTTCCTAATTCTTCTTCGGGTGGTGAAATTCCCGGTTCTGGCGAAGGAGCGTAACAATGATAGAAACTTTTTCAGATAAAGAGAGAATTTTCGCTTTACTTGCTTTTACCAAGGAATTAATAATTCAATCTAAAACTTCCGAATTAATTGAGTTAGAAAGAAAGTTAACTATTTCTAGAGAGATAGAGAATCGTAAAAAATTAGCAATTCAAAAAAGAAAATTTGGAAGAAACCAACTTAATCTTGGGGGAAGAAGACCTTTTTCAAATTCTCCTGTCAAAAATTCAGGGTTTTCTAAGAGTATTTCTTCTGGACCCTCTAAAAATATTTCTTCGGGATTTATGCCTTCTATTTCGAGCCCTTCCCAGGTGAAAAGAGGCCCTTCTGGTCCCATGCAAAGAATTCGTGTTCCGGATGTTATGCTTCCAAATCGGTTTGGATATCTTAAACC
>CAZLZF010000017.1:0-2598 GCA_964563945.1 Candidatus Woesearchaeota archaeon | reverse complement strand
TGCCCAAAGGAAAATTTCTTTTTTTGTCTCGTCTTCCATTACATATTCTCTAAAATTTTTATTCTTTCTTCTATCGGTGGATGTGTTGAGGTTATTTTATTTAGGGGATTTGCGAAAAAGAGAGGGGAAATTGCGGCATTTACTTTTTTTTCTACGATTGATTCGTTTTTTATTTTTTTAAGAGCGTTTGCAAGCGCTTTTGGATAACGGGTGAATTTTACTGCGGTGGCATCTGCAGCATATTCTCTTTTTCTTGAAATAGCCATTTGAACTAAGTGGACTGAAATTGGAGCGAGAATTGCAAGAAGTATTCCCACAATCATTAAAATGTCTCCTTTTTTATTTTTTGAGTTTTTCATAAACGATCCTCTTAAAAATATTTGAGAAATTACTGAAACCATTCCAACTAAAACTGAAACGAGTGTCATGTATAAAATATCGTAATTTGCGATGTGAGAGAGTTCGTGGGAGATTACTGCTTCGAGTTCTCTTCTTTCTAATCTTTTTATTGCTCCGGTTGTTAAACAAATTACTGCGTTTTTTGGATTTTTTCCTGAGGCGAAAGCATTTATTTGCTCGGATTCCATTATGTAAATTTTTGGCAAGGGCAATCCTGAAGCAATTGTTAGTCCTTCAACGAGGTTGTAAATATCTTTGTTTTTTTCTCGGTTTATTTCTTTTGCTCCTACACTCGATACCGCTATCGATGCAGAAAAGTTATAAACAATAAGTGGATAAACTATTGAAAATATTATTGAAAAAATGAGGATTATAAAGAAATAGGATTCATCAAAAATGTTTGCAATTATATATCCAAATGTAACAATGACTAAAATAATTGATAAAATTAATAAGAAGGAATTTCTTTTGTTATTTGCTATTTGGTCTCTGAAATCTATTCTTTCCATTTTGGTATTTTAATCATTGAATCCGTTTTTAACTATAAATTTGTCTATATTTTTTTCGGCTTCTTTTCTTCTTCTAGCGTGTTCTTTTAAAAATTCATTTATTTTTTCTATCGTATATTTTTTTAGTTCTCCTGTTAGCATTTTTCCAGCTTCGTAATCTGATTTTATTTCTTCTAGTTTTTTATCATCTTCTTCAAAAATATATTTTAAATATTGGAAGCAAACGTCAATTTTTGTATTTCCGCCTTTTTGCCTATGTTCTTCAAGAGTAGGTTGTCCTCCAGAAAAAGCGTATTTGTTGATTTTATTTTTTATTGTTTTTTCGTCGTCAACTAAATATATTAAATTGTTTCCCAAATTATCTGAACTGGACATTTTTGCATCTCCATAAAGCGAGGGAAGAAATTTTGAATGTAATGCACACGGTTTCATTAAATTTATTTCTTTATGTTCTGAGATATCTCTTGTTAATCTTATGAAGGGGTCTTGGTCTATTCCTACCGGGACTACGGATAAATGTTTTCCTCTTGTAAATTGCGGAAATAAAATATGTGCTGCTTGCATTGCGGGATAAAAACTCCATCCAATGTTTTTTTCGGGTGTTAAACCAAAAGCGGCTTTTGCTGTAGAATAAGTCATTCTTTTTGCAATTTTTGCAGCGTATTTGTAAATATCTGTATAAACGAAATCTTCAAATATGAATGTTTTTTTTGGGTCAAATCCGATTGCGATTATATCTAAAATATTTTCTTTTGCAAACTTAATTGAGTCTTCTTGGGTTAATCCTTCTTTTACATAGAATTTCTCATCGTCGGAAATTGGTATAAATACTTCGCATCCAAAATTATCTTGTAATGATTTTGCTAAAATGAATGGAACGAGATGCCCGATGTGCATTTTTTCTGATGGTCCTCTTCCAGTTATTACAGAAACTTTTTTCCCTTCTTCATAATTTTTTAACCACTTATCAAAATCACGATGCGAAAAATAAAGTCCTCTACTAATTAATGGATGACATTTGGAAATTTTTTTGTAGATTTCATTTGAAATTTTTGTCGTTCCAAATTTTTTTATTATTCTTTCGTAATCCATTTCTCCCGAAACTTCGTACGGAGTCACAACCATTTTTTCTGTCATTTAATTTATAGGATAATTGAACTTTTAAAAGTTTGGTAGAGTTTAAAAAATGGAAAGAGTTTTAAAGTGCATTTGCTCTTTATTTTAAAAGAGGAATAAAATAGATGAATAAGTTTTTGATTTTGGTTATTGGAATTTTTCTTATTGGAAATGTTTTTGCTTTAAGTGAAATTGCGACCAATGTTAGTTTTGAATTAGAGGTTGCCCATAAAGATGTTTTAGAACTTTTTGAAAAAGGTTTTGCAATTAGTCGTATTAATGATTCCTATTTTGATGCGGTAAATATTTTTGATGCGCAGGTTCTTTTAGAAAAATCGAATCGTCGTGCAGATTACTCTTTAGTTAGAAAATATATTTCGGATGTTCGTAATATTAAAGAATTAGCTCTTTTATCAAAGGATAAATTGGAGGTTTTTTTATCCGAATACGATTCTATCAATAAAAGTATAGATTTATCGGAAATGAATGAGGATTATTTTCAAATAGTTCGTTCTTTTGAAGAAGAGCGTTACGAAGAAACTTTAGAACTTGTTCCAAAAGGTTACGAAAAATT
>CAZLZF010000016.1:0-11950 GCA_964563945.1 Candidatus Woesearchaeota archaeon | reverse complement strand
GCAAAACTCATTTCTTTTCCTTCGCTATTTGTTTTTGTGCTCTCTGCACAAACTTCTTGACGATAATCCGCACAAGGGTCGGTTATAACCTCTCCGTCCTGGCAAATCATTCTCCAATGTCTTGAACCGACTAAATCGTCGCCAGTTCCAATCACACCATCATAAACGCACCACGATTCTCCGTTTATTCTTGTATTTCCTTGTTCGTCTATACAATTCATTGACCTACAAATAAAATTTCCATCTTCGATAGTTTCTTTAGTAGAGTTAGAACAAATACTCCCTAAAGAATAATCGCAATTTCCACAATTTTTAGAATTAATATTCGAACTTCCGGAGCCACAGCTTTCTCCTTTTGATAAAACTAATCCGTTATTCCACGAAGCTTCTTTATTTGAAGAATAAATATTTTCTCGATTACCGCAAGAATCAAACCAATAAATTTCGTCTTTTCCTTCAACACACCCAACACTTATTTGTTTTTCACACTGGCTGTTTTCAAAATTTGGATGGGAACAAAGTTTATTTTCGTGAAAGTTTCCATTCAATCTGTGACAACTTGCCTCTGTTCCAAAAATACAAGTTCCAGAAGAAGTAGTGCAAGCACCTTCTTTTTGATTTTTTTGTTTTTCCAAACATTCTGCAGGGTTTTTTCCTTTTTCAAAATTTGAAAAATCGTATCCTTTTTGATAACTCAAAAATTGGCATCTTTTTTCTGTTGTGTAAGCAGTTTCCTCTCCTAAAATACAACATCCTTGTTGGCATAATTCATTATTGCAGTTTGCATCGTCAGAAGAAATTCCTCCAGCATCTTCACATATTCCTTTTGGAGTGTTTGGATAGCAAAGACCTTCTTCTTCGTCATAGCAACAAGAAGGTCTACACGAAGGGAAATTTTCACAAGAGGATGGAAAAAGAGTAGTTTCACATTCTGTGTATCCAATTGGAACATTTTGACAAATTGCTCCGTTATTCATTTTTTCACAACAGACTTGCCCGGAAGTTTTTGCAAACATTTGGTTGTAGTATGCCTTGTATTCTCCCGTATAAATTTGTTCAAAATAGGTATCTGCAAGTGCCGCTTCAACAAACCCAATTTGTTTTATTGAGAAAAAGCCAATCAAGAAACTTTTTAATTTATCTGGAAAATTTTTATGAATTTGAATTGATTTTCCTTCAAATGTTGTTTTGTAAATTTGTTGACTTTGCGCAACACAAAAATTTGTCATTAAAAAAATTTGAAAAAATACAATTAAGAAAACGGCTGCACTTTCAAATTTTTTATTTCCTCTTTTCATATTTGGCTTTTTGAAACAATCGTAGCACAATACGGATTTTTATTGTTCCATTCGTCTTTACATTTAATATAGTATTTAATATTTTCCACAGAATTTATTTTATGTTCTTCTTCAAATTGTTCGCCAATTTTTGTAGCATTTTCAATATCAAAATTACAATCATTTTCGGTATAATAACAAACTGCTTTTTCGTCCGTATTAAATTTAATGTCCTCTCCTTCTGAATAGACCCTAGTTATCCTCGGAGGAGTTTCATCTAAAATTATTTCAGTTTGGATCAAATCGCTAGCTAAATTATTTCCGTCGTCTTTACAAGAAACATAAATAGAGTATTTTCCACTTTCTATTGCGTCAAATCTTTGAATATGTTTTTGCTCTCCTGTTTCCTGAAATTGATATTTTGTCTCATCTTCCTTAAATCCGTATTTACAAATTGCTCTTCCAGATAAATCAAATCCTTGGCTAGTTTCAACAATTAGTTCAATTAAAGCAGGCGTATGCCCGAATTCATTTATTTCTTTTGGCGAAATAATTTCCATTTTTAATTCGGATTTTGAATTATATAATACATATTCGGTTCCAAAATCATTTACATTTCTTGTTATATTTTCTTCTGGATTTTCTTTTCCTTCTAACCACGGTTGGTCTTCGCATCTTATGTAAAATTTATTTTCTTGTTTTGAAAGCCCAACCAAATTTGTTTTACATTCCCAACCATTAATTGTTAAATCGGAAATATTCTTCGCACACTCCATTTTTGTTTGCATTACATCGTAATCTCTGTTAATAACATCTATTTTACAATCTGCCGGCTCGTTTAAATAAACTGAAAAAGGAATTTCTTCTACATCTTTTAGTATGTATGCTCCATTAACCGGGTTTGCCTTTAAGATTACTGGAGGAGTTTTATCTGGTCCATCAACAAGACAGAAATCTAAAACAAATTCCTCTTCATTGTACCTTCCATAGCTATCGATACAACGAACATAAATATCCGAGTTAGCAATTTTTTCTTTTATATCTCCAGAAACATTGTAAACATCAAAAGAGCTAAGCGAAGGCATCATATATCCGCCCGTGTGATTTTTCTCGAACATATTTCCTTCTAAAAGATATTCGCTCATCGATTCATAATCTTCGGTTTTTGCCATATCCATTTTACACTGAGCGTATTCGCTAGTTTTTAATTCAAACAAAACTGTTGTAAACTCGGGGATACACTCTCCATTTTCGCTTCTTATAGAATATTTATTTTCTCCGAGTTTTTCAAATTTGTAACCTTCAGAAACTTTTACCAATTCTACTTCAGGGGCAAATCCATCGTCAGACTCTTTTACAATGCAAGTTGGATTTTCTGAATTTTCATTTATTATTCCGCAAGCTTTTCCTAACGATTCGCATCGATATTTTGAACAAGGTTTTAATGGGTCGTCGTTACATTTAGAACAATCATCGCTTCCAAAAGGCGCCTGCCACGGAAGACAATCATATTTTACATGCACTTCCTTTGTTTCTCCAATGCCTAACGCTTTCATTGCAAGTGCAGTTATTATTACTACAATAACTACTATTGCTGCACAAATTGCTGCAGCAGGCCCGGTTGCAAGACAACCAGAAATTCCCTTCATTGCCCAAGCAACACTTGCAACTGCAATTGCAGCGGTTACTCCCGCAACCGTAGTTACTAAAGCAGCATCTCCAGAAAGTCCAAATGCTTTAATTGCAATCATTGACGCAATAGAACCAACCATCATAGTAAATCCGTAATTTGCTAAAACATTCATTGTATTTGCTAATCCTCCAGTAGGATTCATCCCTCCTGAGCCAAAAACTCCTTCTGTTCCAGGCATTCCTGGTTGCATAGTCTTTATATTATTCACCATTATCATTTTTGCTGCTGTTGCAGCTTTTCCAACAAAAAATGGAGAGGTTCCTACTTTCAACAAAGTTCCAACTCCTCCAGAAACCATACTCAAATATTTTAATGCCATATCTGTGTCTTTCAAATATCCTGTTCCATAAGAATTCGGGTCAAGGCCTTCCATTTGTCCTCCCAAAACGCCCATACTTTTTTCAAGAGAACTTCCTTTTGCGAATTGTCCTTCTTTTGCAACACAATTTTTAGAATAAGCTTCATAAGAAATTTTATGGGAATTTTCTTGAACTCTAAAAGAATTTGTTCCCTCGCCCAAGGTATTCACATACCCTCCGCAATCGCCCATAGAAATACATAAATTGTGCATCTGTTCAACAAATTTTGGTTCTTCGCAATGACAGTTAAAAACACAATCCCATCCAGAAATTTTTTTTTCGTAATAAACAATGCACTCTTGACTTGCATAAGCACAAAGTTGTTTTGCGGATTCTTTTCCTTGTGTGTATGATAAATCAAATCCTTTTGGATATTGTCCGACGCATAAATCAAATTTGAATCCATCGTCTACATTAATATTTTTTAAAATACATTGCGGATTTTCTTCGCAATTTTCTTTCATTTTTTCTTTGTCTTCTTCGCTATTATATTCTAAACAAGAAAGGGCATCATTAACAACACATTGTGCTTGAGTTATTGTTTTGTCTTCGCTTTTCATTTCTGATTGAACACATATTTGCCCACGATAATCTGCACAAGGTTCTACAATCACCTCTCCCTCTTGACAAATTCTTTTCCAATGTCTTGAGCCAACAACATCTAATCCCTCTCCAATAATTCCGTCATAGACACACCAAGACTCTCCGTTTTCTCTTGTTTTTCCTTTTTCATCAATGCACTTTAAACTTTTACAAATATTTTCTCCATCAATTATTTTTTTTTCTTTACTAACCGAGCAAATACTTCCGAGTCCTCGATCACAATTTCCACAGTTTACAGAATTAATATTCGAACTTCCGGCTCCACAGCTTTCTCCTTTTGATAAAACTAATCCGTTGTTCCAGGAAGTTTCTTTATTTGAAGAATAGATATTTTCCCTATTTCCACAAGAATCAAACCAATAAATTTCGTCTTTTCCTTCAACACACCCAACACTTATTTGTTTTTTACATCCATTATTAAAAATTTCGTTGGAACATAATTTTCCAGAATTAAACTCTCCATTTTTTGTTGCACAATCCTGTCTTGAAGTAAATAAACAAACCTTTCCCGCTAAAATGCAAGCACCCTCTTCTGCAAATTCTTCTAATAATATACATTGAAGTTCTCCTAAAGAATCTTTAAATTCTACATCGTATCCTTTTGACATTGATAAAAATTGGCATCTTCTTTCCGTTGTAAACTCTACATTTGGTCCTAAAATGCAACAACCCTTTTCGCATTCGGCAACTAAGCAGTTTTCTTCATTCTTCCATATTCCTCCGTTTGACTCGCAAGAATATTTTGTTGACCGGGTAGAGCAAAGACCTTGTTCTTCGTCATAGCAACACCCAATTGCACACTCTGCAGTGTTTGAACATTTTGTTTGTAATGGACTGGTGCAAGATTCTTGTGCGAGAGTTCTAGGAACATCTTGGCAAATTGCTCCTTCAAAAGTTTCAAAACAACAATTCCAATTAGAGTTTGCTATTGAAAATTCTGAAGCAGCGTAATTGGTTGTTGTATAACTTAAATTAAAACTACTTGCCGCATTAACAAAACCAATTTGTTTTATTGAAAAAAAACTTAATAATAAATTAAATAATCTTTCAGTACGATATTTTATTTTTATTCTTTGTTCAGGGTAATTTTTTCCAATTTCGTTTGCTTGAATAGTTATCGAGTTTAAAATTAAAAAAATTTGTACAAATGCAATTACGACAAAAATTATCCTTTTATTAACCATAAATTTACCCCCGTTTTTTTTATTCTTTCAACTTTTCCAATAAGAGCGAGTTCCATTAAATATTTTTCCGCAGTGTTCCAAGAAACTTTTAATTTTTCGGAAAGTTCTGAAGAAGTAATGACTCTCTCTTTTTTTATATACTCTAAAATTTTTTTTTGTTTTTCTTCTATTTCTTTCATAGCATGAAGCGCCGAGTCAAAATTGACTCGGGCTTTCCCCCTTTTCCCAAACAGTTAACTTTTATTAATTATGAATATTCATAATAATTCACATAATAAAAAACATAGGTAATTTATTATGATTATTGTTATGCATTTTACTATTTAAATCTAATGGAAAATAAGTTTTTCTTCCATTAACTTTATATTCTTTAGAAAATTTTTATAAATATGAAAGAAAAAAAAGAGATTGATTTTTGTAATCAAGGAAGAAAAAATCGTGCGAGAGGAGGAGAGTTTGAAAGAAAAGTTCGTATTGATTTAGAAAATAAAGGTTGGATTGTTAACAAATGGATGAATAATGTAGATTTATCTCAAGGAAAAATTGTTCCCGCAAAAAGAAGATTTAATCCTTTCGCAAAAGTAATGGCGATTGGAACAGGATTTCCGGATTTTATTTGTTTTAAAAAAAAGGGCAATTCTTTCGAGGTAATTTTACTTGAAGTAAAAAAGAACGGCTATTTAGACAAAGAGGAAAAAGAAAAATCACAATGGTACTTAGAAAATAAAGTCGTAGGAGAGATTATGATTGCTAAAAAAGGAATGAATGGGAGAAAAATGCAAATCGATTACATAAGTTTTTCAGAAAAATATCCCAAACTTTGCAAATAAAATATAAATCTTGTTTACTTTTTAATTTTATGAAGTTATTTATTTTATTTTTATTTCTAGTTAATTTTGTTTCTTCAATGAATATAGATTTTTCTTGCCCAAAAGAAGTTTTTTTAGAAGAAGAATTTGAGTGTGAAATCTTATTTGATAATAATTTTTTATCTTACGATGTTAAATTAAATTTAAGGGGAAATGAAACAACAATTAATCAAATTTGGAACGGAAATTCTTGGGCCAGGTCAGATTGGTATGTAAAAGAATTAATCAATGGAAAAAAAACTTTTGTTCGTTTAAGGATAAATAAAGATTTTTTAGGCAAATCAAAAGGAAATTTAAAAATAAGATTCCCAAAAGAAAATAAAATTATTTATGAAGAGGAGTTTGAAATAGAAATAAAAGAATTTCAAACAATTTCTAAAAATATTTCAATTTTGTCCAAAAAAGAATTAGTTCTAAATTCAAAAGATATAAAAACTGAAAAAAATGTATTCTTACAAGATAAAAATTTCCTACTTTATTCGGGGATAGTTTTCCTTGGAATAATTTCAGGCATTCTTTATTTTATTAAGACAAAAAATGGAAGAAGAAAGTTCAAAGAAGATACATTCGGCAATTATTATTGAAGTAATGGGAACTCCAAAAGAATACATAGTTGAAACCTTAGAAGGAATTATAAAAAATATTAAAGAAGAAAAAAATCTTTCAATTTTAGATTCAAAAATTCATGAACCCGTGGAAGTTAAAGATCAAAAAGGAATTTATAGCACTTTTTCTGAGATAGAAATTCAAACAAAAGATTTGTTCGATCTCACACTCTTAATGTTTAAATATATGCCCTCACATGTAGAAATAATTTCACCCGAAAATTTGAAGGTAGAAAATAATTTTATGAACAATCTATTAAATGAAATTGTTAGAAGACTTCACGGATATGATAATCTTGCAAGAATATTTGAATTTGAAAAATCAAAATTACTTGAAGAAATAAAAAAATTAAAAGAAAAAAGTAATTAACTCTTTCTAAAACTTGGAAATTTTATTCCAGATCTTTTTGCTCCACGATATTTCTTAAAGAAAAACCATGCAATAATTACAACCAAGGCAAGTACAATTATCCATCCAATTATTTTTGAAGTTGAACTTCCTCCCAAATTGTCATCCTCATCAATTAATCCTGTGTTTCCATTTCTAGGAATTGTGTTTTCCCCTGCGAAAGGATTTTTTTCTTCATCTACTTTTGTAGAAGGAATATAATCTTTTATAACTCCTAAACTAAGATAAAGATATTCCTTCATTTCTGAATCATCGCTTGCAACTAAATATCCATTAAAATTTCCTGAAATGTTTGACGTTTTTACATAAATATCGATTTTTATTGTCTCATTTTTATTAAGAGAAAATTTTTCTTTTGTTGAGAGATTAATAAATTCTCTTAATTCTTCTGAAACTCCAACAGTTATATTTGAAATTTCATTCTCTCCCGTATTCCTTAAATAAGTAAAATAGTTTTTTTTGGAATTGGTTGAAAGATTTAATGAGACTTTTTCTTTTTCAAATGAAAACTCTTTTATTTCTTCTTTTTTCTTTTCAGATTCTTTTTCTACATAAACTAAAACATCTTTTGAGGAACCATCTAAAGAAATAGTAATCTTTTCAAGAGTCATCTCGTCGTCGGGATTTACAATTATTTTTATTTGTTTATTTTCTCCAGATCTTAAACTATAACTTTCTTTTTCCGAATAAATTTTTTTAGAATTGCTTGTCTTTATGCTCACCGTTGAACTAACGCTTTTTAGATTTTTTACATATAGCGTGAAATTTTGTGAAGTAGATTTTGCTAAAGGAGAAACAGAAAACTTTGCCATTTCTTCTTTTATTTTAAAAGGAATTTTTATGTCCTCTTCAATTTTTTTGCTTCCCTCTAGATATTCCACATCTTCTATTCGAATAGAATAATTCCCAGGTGTTTTTCCTTTCAAATCTAAATAAATGCAATATACGTCTTCGATTATTTCCACACCGATTTCTGCAGCAGACCTCGCTTCACCACGATATAGAAATATGTTTTCTTTTAATATTGGGACAACAAAATTTCCAGATATAGTTATCAAAATACTTTCTTCAGATAAATATTCTTTTTCAGAAGTTATTTCCAAAGAATTAACGAAAGAAGCAATCACTAAAAAAAATACTAAAAAAAATACAAATTTTTTATTCATTTTATTTATTCATTTCTTTTAATTTATCTATTGCTTGATTTGTCTGATTGTTCTGAAAATTTGGATTTCTTTGTGGAGGTCTTTGATTAAAATTTCTTTGAGGGAAATTTCCCGGTCCACGATTTGTGCTCATTCCAGGAGTTGCCTGTGTAGGAATTCTTCTTATAGGTAATCCTCTTTGGGGTAATGAATTTCCCGGAGTCCCCGGCATTCCTGGAGGTCCTCTAAATTGCGGTTGTCCTGATTTTCCATCCTTTGAAAACTTGGAAGTCATTTTTAACCAGTAAGGCCTTAATTTGTCTCTGAATATAATTATCAAAGCAACAATTATTATAAGGAGAATTAAAATAAATATCCAAATCCAAATTCCTGAACCTTCTTCTGGAGGTGTTTTATCTTCAATACAACAAATTTCGGTTGTTCGAGCACATTCATAATCTGTTGTTTTTTCATCTTTTGCACACCCATTTGAAAAAGGAACACAAATTCCACCCGTTTGTTCACATTCGTTTTCAACTTCAGGGGCTTTGCAAGTTCCACCAATACAACATCTTTCTCCAATCTCAAGATTTAATGCACTTTCAAAAGTCCCTCCCGAACACACTTGATTTGAATTACATGTTTCGCCCTCCATTTCCGAACAAGTTTTCAAAACTGTTTGTTTATCACAACAAGATTTACTCGCACTGGTGCAAGTATATGAAGAAAGAATATTTCCCTCATTGTTTTGGCATTCAATTGGAGATAAACAGTAATATCCCGCACTCTCACAAGAAGGCAGTGTTTGGGAAATTGATGTACTAATTGTTTTTGGCCATACAGAATGTAATATCAGGGCTGTGTTTAAAATATTTCCTTTCCAGCATCCTTCTTTGTCTTGAACTCCCGAACTTAAAAGCCATTCCATTGCTTTTTCTTTTCCTTCAAAAGAATCTCCTGAATAAGGGAGTAAAGCAAAACCTGTGTCGTAAAAGTTATCTCCGCTAACGCTCCAATATCCTTCACTTCTTTGTTTTTGTACTAATTCGGCTTTAAAAACTAAAGAACCAGAAAAGTACCCCAACATTCCTTGTGCAAGTATTTTTTCATCTTCTCCATTCATCGCTTGTAGATAAGGCCAAAAAGGACTTATGTCATAAGAATCTCCAGAAGAAGAAACTAAAGCATATGCCGCCCACAAGGTTGTTAAATAATCGCATTCTCCATCTTTTGTAAAGCACTCTGATTCTATTACTTCAGTAGTTGATCCTGAAGGAGATCCAGTATTTGTTTTTCCAGATACAAATAAAACGGGAGAATTTTTTCTTTTGTATATCAAATTTGTTTGGAATGCTTCATCGCAACTTATTTCAAATTCGGTTCTATAACAACTTGGCGAAACAGAAAGCCAATATTTGTCGCTTGTAACCGAAAGGCAAGTTCCTGCCCCACTTGAAAGTTTTTTGTCTTCAGAAAGATCCACTTGATATTCTTTCCCAGAATATTTTATCTTACAACTCATTTCCTTATTTCCTTCAATTTGCAAGTACCATTCTAACTCTCTAGCAGTTTTATTTTTTGTAAGAATCCATTCTTTTATTTCGTCTGTATCTCCTCCCAATCTTTTTACTGCAACCATTGCTTTAGAAGTTTCTTCTACCTTGCAGTTTGATTTTGGCCAGCATTCTTCGTTTTTTGAACTATCCATTAACTCGTTTGAACATTTTCCAACTGCAATTGCAGAAAATATTTTTTCTTCTAAAGTTAATTCAGAACATCCTTTTGCAGTTATTTTATCTTCTAAACATTTGTAAGCAAGATCTACTTTTGAAGTTTCGTCATCCAATTCTTCTGCATCAACAGCATCTTGGGCAAAAATAAAAGGAAAACCAACTATTAGAATTAAAACGGTCAACAACATCATCCACTCTTTTTTCATATTAATTTTAGTTCTTCTCTCTTTTTAAATTTGTTGGAGTTTTTTCTAAATCTCTGTTTTTAAAATAATTCTTTTTTACCACATAATTAACTGGATTTTTTATTTTTGAACAAAAATTATCTGAAGCACAAACGCCAATATTTGAATAAAATTCTTTACAATTTGGGGGCATTATCGGCTTTCTTTTGTAAGCCCAAGAAAGTTGAGAGTCAACATATCCTTTTTTTAAAGGGGGTTTATTTTTTTTATTCCAAGAATAAATTTTTTCTTCCATTATTTCTTTTTCCATTCCAATTGAACGAAATAAATTAATCAAAACGAAAAGTGCTCTTTTTCTTCCCTCGCCCAATCCTTCTAAAATTTTTTTTACACACGGAGGAAATTCTTTTTCTTGTATATTTTTTAATAAGATTGGTTTAAAATCGGAATATTTTCCGTCTATTTTTTTATCTTCTTCTTTGTAATTATTGGAATACCAATCTAAAGCTTCCATAACAAACTCTTTTGCTTCACCGTCTTTTGACTCAGGCATAAAATTTCTTATTTTTATTTTCATAGGATCTGCATCCATCAAATCAAATTTTTCTAATTCCGGCATTTCCAAAACAACACTTGCTAATGCGGTCTTTTCATGTAAAGAATAAGGCATTCTAAAAAGATGCCGAGGAGAAACTAAAACCAAATCTAATCCCATAACCTCAAATAAATCTGCCGATTCGTTTCTTGAAAAGTTATCCGGATTTTTATTTGAGTCTATTTTACATTTTTCGCAAACACTCAATTGAATACTATTTCTAATTTCATAAAAATTTTTACAATGAGGGCATTTTATTTCTTTTTTATCTGAAATTTCCATTCTTTTTTGTTCTCCAATTTTACATCTGGGACAAAAAAAATCAACTAAAACTAATTCTCTTGCAACCTCTCCGCAAACATTACATTTTATTCCTCTTTTTACATTTGTGTTTTCTAAAATTCTTTTTAAGAAATCTTCTGGAATTGTCTTTTCTAATTCTTTTCCTGCTTCAACTCTCAAATACGCCACAAGTTTTCTTGGAAGTTCTGGGAAAAGATCTTTTGTTTTTTTACCCGCAATTTCTTTTGGAAAAGTATTAAACGGAACTAAAATATGAAAACCTTTTGAACCAGAAAATTTTACTGAAACTGCGTTTACTTTATGTTTTTTTAAAATATTTATTATAGCAATTGCTGCATACTTTGAACCGTCTATCCAAGGACAATCAATATCAATTAACAAATCCCATCCGATTCTTATTTCGTCATATTTTTCGGGAGTCATTTCGGTAGAAATATTCATTGGGTCATCCCAAATTTCTTCAGAACAATGAAAAGAAGTTGCTCCTTTTTTTACTAAAGAAAAGATATCCGAAGGATATTGAAACGAGTCTGGCCTTTTTCCGAATCCATCAAAATAACGAGGAGAAATTTCCCTATTCTTTGAAAATGCAAACATCGCTTCTTGAATATCTTTTCTAGAATAATATAAATTTGTTATCTTTCTTATTCTCTCTTCTTTGTGAGATTTTTCTTGAATTTTTTCAGAACTTTCTTCCATTAATCTAAAAGCTTCTTTTTCTTTATATTATTTTAGATTTGGCTAAATAACCTTATTTTAAAGAATTTTACAAATCTCTTGCTTGAAGAGTTCTTCTTTTGTTTGCTTTCGCTCTTTCTATTGCGTTTTTAATTAAATCTTCGGCCTTCTTTTCCAATTCCATTTCAAATTCTTCCGCAACCGAACCAATAGAATCATTTTTATCTAGATCTTTTACGACTTTTCTAATGTTTGAACGAATTATTAATCCCATTATTTTTCTTCTTCCTCTGGTTTCATTAAAGGAAATAT
>CAZLZF010000015.1:9657-12795 GCA_964563945.1 Candidatus Woesearchaeota archaeon | reverse complement strand
CAGTTAGAGATGCTGGTGCAACAGTTGCTGCTGGAATGTGTACTGAAATTACTAAAGAAAAGAGTAAGAAATAAAAAATATGACAATAAGACATAAAGTTGTTAAAGAAAGTTGTTCTGGAAATTTTATTTATGGCTTGGGTGTTGTTGGCGCTTTGATTCATTATGTTTCTAGTGCTACTGGTTTTTGGTCAGGATTTTTAGGAGTGTTCAAGGCATTAATCTGGCCAGCATTTTTAGTTTACGAACTCTTAAATTATTTAGTTAGTGTTGCTTAGAAATAAATTTATTCTTTAATGCAAACTTTACATGGCTTGAATCCTTTTTTTGTAAAGAAACTTTCCGAATTATTTGATAATTTATATTTTCTTTTTATTAATTTTCCAAGTCGACAATTTCTTGTGTGGTAAGTTTCTGTTTCGGTTGAAGCAAGGAAATTATATTTTGGAATTACTAATCTCTTTTTTTGTGGAGAGGAAACATAAACAGTTTTTTCTACTGGAACTTGAACTTGTCTTACTACTTCTCTGTCTATATAAACGGGTTTTTCTATATAAACTGGTTTTTCAACGGGAACTTCTCTGTCTATATAAACGGGTTTTTCAACTTCTCGATAGACTGGTCGATTTATTCTATGAATAATTAATCTTCTTCTATAAGTTAGAACTAAAAAAGCAAAAATTGAGTATGACAAAACAATCACGCCTGCAATTAAAAAATTTATTAAAATTCCTATATCAAATAATAAATTTAAGATTAATGGAACATTCATTACAATGATTCCTATAAGAATAACTAAGAGGGTTTTTGCGTTTACCATAAATTGATTAGCCTTATAGAGTATTTAAACCTTTCTTTTGTTGTCACTCTAGAGTTAGAATTAATTATACTCCAATATTCCAAATCTTTCTTTTACTATGAAAGACGGATTTAATTTGGAGGAATTTCTCAATATACCCATTGCAAAAGGATTAGAATATAAGCTAGTTAAACCGACCTCCTCTCCTCGCAGAATTGTTGAATCTTTGACTTTATTTGATAGTGAAGCATTTAATAATTCTTTTGTGGAGTTGTATCCCCATTTTAAAAGTAAATCTATTTTTTGAAAAGAAGCTAATCTCGGAAAAGTATAAAAAAGGAACTCCATATCTCTTGACCAAGAATATTGGCCAGTAGAATTTTTAATTGGACCTAGAATATGTGTAACATTTCTTGAAGGAATATCTAATGCGTCAATCAAATAAATTTTGCCATCGGACTCAAACCTCCAAGAAACTTTTAATCCAGCGGAATTTTCGAAATTATTTTTATAATTTCTTGATAAAAATAAATGGTTGTATCTAAAATCTAATTTAATGGGAATATGCTGGTTTGCCTGATTTAAGTAAACTCCCGAATACCTCAATAATTTTGGAATCTCTGAAATCCTTTTCTCTTCATTTTTAATTTTTTCTCTTTCATTTAACTTTCCCTCTAAAGAATTTATTCTTAAAACATATTCACTATCTTCTGAAAAACCCAAAACAGAGAGATATTTTTTAATATTTGTAACTTTTTCAAAATCTAAAGTCGGAGCTGACTCTAAAGAAGAAATCATTTCCCTTACACACTTTTTGTCCGCACGAGAGACGTTTGTCATAAAATTTTGTATAAATAAGGGTTTTTAAAAATTTAGATGATTTAAGGAAAAATGATAACTAGGTAATTAAGAAAATATTTAGGCTCAAGTAGAAATTTTATAATTTTTATAAAAGAAAAAAATTACGCTAATTTTCGGAATTAAAAAAAGTATAACTTAGTTTTTCTCCATAAATTTTATTAAATAATTTTTTAAAATCGTTCTCGTTTTTAACTTCAGATAAATATTTTATTAATAATCTCAATTTTTTATCTCCAAATTTTTCTTTTAAAAATTTTACTGCATAAGCGGATTCGTTGTAAGCATTTCCCTTCCAATTTGAATATTGATCTAAAAACTTTTCAAACTTTTTTGGTTTTGTTTTTTCTTTATATTGCTCAGACAAATATCCGGCAACCCCCTCGTTTAACCAAATAAATTGATCTAAAGTATTCGTGTTAGAAATTTTATCAAAAAATAAATGGGATAACTCGTGTTTTAATAAACGATAATAGGTTTTTTTAGAATATTTATGAGAGCTTTCTTTTTCATACTTTTTTCTATCTAAAAGATAAATTGTATTCTCTTGTGCCCACCCGACCAACCAACCGGGAGTTTTTTCTGATTGAAAACTATCAATTTCTTTTCTAGTTTTAAGAATAATGATTTTTGGTTTATTTTTCCCCCATTTTAATTTATAAAAAGAATTTAGTTCTTTAATAGCTCGCTTATACATTGATTCTAATTCGCTGTCTTTTTTTTGCTTTAATTCGAAAATCATATTCAAGAATAATTAAAGAAGTATTTATAGTTTAAGTTTTAATTAAAAATAATATTAAGATAAATAAACTTCTTTTTTATTGGAATTTTTAATTTTTTCTAAAATTTCTTTAGGCAAATGATTAATTAAATTTATTTCTTTAACTTTTAAAAGACTTTCATTAAATTCTAAAATTGAAATTGAACAATTATTAATCGTCATATTTTCCCAAATATTTTTATTACTCTTTAAAACTTTGTTTAGATAATATCTGATGATATTTCCGTGACAAAAAACAAGAACATCTTTTTTATTTTTTAAAAATTCTTCAAATATTTCGTCTGCTCTTTTTTTATCATTTATTTCTCTATCTTTGGGAGTTTTTTCTTTAATTGGACCTCCAATCAAGACACGATAAATTTCCCCTAATCTTTTATCTTCAATGTATTTTTTAGTAAAAGCTTCACAAGTTTGTTTTGCTCTAATTAAATCGCTTGAATAAACTTTTCCAAAAGAATATTTTTTTAATTCTTTTGCAACATAATTTGCTTCAAGAACTCCTTTTTTCGTTAAAGGATTTCCTTTTATTTTAGAATCTGATTCTCCATGACGAACAAGAATTATTTTCATGATAAAATAAAGAAAAAAGAGTATAAATTTTTAACGATTTTGTCGTGCGTTCGAACCGAATAAAATTTTAGTTAAATACGAAGAAAAATTTGTGTATTTATTTTTAACCGTTACGCCAACCTCGGTTGTGG